>NZ_JBNDYG010000028.1:179571-238066 GCF_049893405.1 Paenibacillus sp. Dod16 | reverse complement strand
TAAACAAGAACTTTCTACATATATCGATTATTACAATCACAAGCGAATTAAAGCAAAACTAAAAGGCATGAGTCCGGTACAGTACCGAACTCATGCCCAACAAATTGCCTAATAAAATAATATGTCTAACTTTATGGGGTCAGTTCAATACGGGTGGTTTTGATTACTCAAACACTTCATTAAATCACCGCAGAATCTGTTGCTTGTTGAGGTGCAGACATTAAGATGCTTGGCATGAGCCGGTCCGAAGATTAAGATGCTGAGAAAGAGACATCTCCCTTGCGGCAGATGTCTTTTTCGTGAACCATGCTTCCTACCCAGCGGGCAGCGAGTCCTTTGCACAACGTTCAAGCCACCACCTGAACGGTGAGATACAGCACCTCCAGCAAGATCGGCGTTCCGGCCAGAAGCACATCGCCGGGAGAATACAAAGTCAGTGCCTCCGGGGTGATGGTGTAGATTCGGCCTTCCTGAATCATGCCGTTGATATAAACCGTTGAGGTGGTGTTCGGACCGACCTCGATGCTCTGAAATGGAATTCCGTCATCATCCGTAAATTGCTGGGCAGATATGGCGAAGGGAGCATCCAGATTAACCTCGGACAACAATACATAAAAAAAACGAAGCGTGGTCGGCAGTACAATGATCTCCGGCACTATCACGCTTCCCGGTAATCCTTGGATGCCCTGTGGACCAGGGGGCCCGGGAGGGCCCGGAGGACCTTGAGGACCTGGGATGCCTTGCTCACCGGGAATGCCTTGAATACCTGGCAGCCCTTGGACGCCCGTCTGACCCGGAATGCCGGATGCTCCGTCGGAGCCCGGAAGACCTGGCACGCCTGGAGGCCCTTGAATGCCTTGATCACCTTGGAGCCCCGGATTGCCTGGCTGACCAGGCAATCCCTGTAATCCCTCTGAGCTCCTTACCCGTTGTGACAATTCAGATGGGATGATGGTCGGATAATCGGATGATCCGGTCTTGCGCGGTCGGATCCTTTTTCTATTGCTAGGTGATACGACACGTTTACATTTGCGCTTCTTGAGGTTTCTGCGTCTGTGATGCCTAGGGGATTTTATTATTGGATACCGCTTCCGTTTAATCACGGGAGTTTTCAGTCTTATCACCGCCCCGGATGAATGTATGTATTTAGATTATGTCATCGGAAGGGGAGTGGAATGGACATTTGTCCTTTCTTCAATGATATATTGACCGGTACGCTGGTAGTTTTCTGTTAAGTTTTTACTATAATTGGGAGGATGCCAGGGTCAAAACTAGAAATCTATCATTTAATGATATTATGGCTCAGCCATACTTTTTGTTATCTTGCTGCAGAGAGGAGTGATTACATGCCAGTTATCAAACCTATTATTACTGCTGTCGCAACGCCCCCCGTTGCAACCGGGGGAACGATCACCACAACGGTAACGCCAACGGTAACCCGTTACTTTGCGCTGATTACCGAAGCTATGATCGGAGCAGACTCCATTACCATGCCGGCAACGAGTTTTGTCGATGATGCCGAAGCAGCCGTGACAGCATTCCCCGCGTTGACAGGTTCAGAATACTTTAATGTGTATATAAACGGCATGCTTCAACAACTTGCCTTGTCGACATTAACAACCGCCAGCTTGGTACTCGATACGACGGATGTTCCGGCGGGGATACCTGTTTTACTAGAAATCGCTAGTTTTACGAACACAGCTTCTGCGATCACGACACAGCCGACAATATCGGCTCCGGTCATTACGATCATCAGTTAAACGTTAAGGATAGGGGTTGCCCTGATCAATAAGATTAGGGCAATCTTTTTCATTCAAAGAGCGGATCAAGAGGTCATTCTTGATCTGCTTTTGCGTTTTTGTTGGCGATTAGATGAGTGCAAACAGAATCAGGCGAAATGAGCCATTCAGGTGCCGAGCGGGTTTATGCCAATAAGAGGGATTTTGTTCCTATATCCCGAATTACATATAGGAACCTGAAACGTTTGGAGGCTAAAATATGAAACATTAATCCCCACCATCTACCGCAAGTTCAGAAAGATAAGAAAGTCTGGGGGACTATATATGATCATGGATAAAAAAGCATGGATTGTGGAAGCAACCATTTCGGATATGCAGCATGCGATGACTGAGGGTTGGATGACTTCAGTAGACCTGGTTCAACTATATTTGGAGCGGATCGGGTTATATGATGGAATTCTCCGCTCGGTTCTTGAGGTAAACCCTGAAGCGCTGGAAATTGCCGAGGAGCTGGATCGGGAGCGCAAGGACCAGGGTGCAAGAGGATTGCTTCATGGAATTCCCATCCTGCTTAAGGACAATATCGACACCGGAGATCGGCTGCATACGAGTGCCGGCTCTATCACCCTTGCGGATTCGTTTGCTGCCAAAGATTCCTTTGTTGCTGCGAAGCTGCGTAAGGCGGGTGCTGTTATTTTGGGCAAGAGTAACATGACCGAATGGGCGAACTTTATGTCCCCGACCATGTGGGCAGGATATTCATCAAGAAACGGACTTACATTAAACCCATACGGTCCAGGGAAAATGTTTGTTGGAGGTTCAAGCTCAGGCTCCGGTGCTGCGGTGGCGGCGAATTTGGCCGCAGCGGCCATCGGGACGGAAACATCAGGTTCGATTATCAGTCCTTCCAGCCAGAACAGCCTGGTTGGCATTAAGCCGACGATTGGACTGGTAAGCCGTTCAGGTATCATCCCTATCACTCACACACAGGATACGGCAGGTCCAATGACCAGAACGGTGGAAGATGCAGCGATTCTGCTTAGCGCGATCGCGGGAGCTGATGATCTGGACGAAGTGACCCAGATCGATCCTCCAAAAAGGGTGGAGGACTACACGGAGTATCTGGATTCGAGGTATTTGAAGAAAGCCCGAATCGGGATTCCCCGATACTACTATAAGCACTTGGATCGGGATAGACTAGATATTGTAGAATCCGCCATTGAAGTGCTGCGGAATCAAGGAGCTACCATAATTGATCCGGTGGAGCTGCCTTGCCAGGTTACCAAGTGGGACGCCAATGTCCTTCGCTATGAGTTCAAAAAATATGTCAATGATTATTTGGCGAACGTAGATGCGTCTCTGCCTGTTCATTCGTTGGCCGAGGTTATCGCTTATAATGCGGCACACGCTGAGGTTGCCTTGAAATATGGACAGGGCACATTGATCTGGGCCGAGGAAACGAGCGGCACGCTGACCGAAACAGAGTATCTTAAGAGCAAGCAGAAGAATAAAGAAATGGCGGGAGCGAGAGGGATTGACCATGTTTTGCAGGCGTATCAGCTGGACGCCCTGCTGTTTCTGGGTAATGAATATGGACCGGATTTGGCTGCCCGGGCAGGGTATCCATCGGTAACCGTTCCCGGCGGCTATGCCGAGAATGGCGTCATTGCGCCGGGAGGATATATTACGAAGGGGCCACAGGGCATTACGTTCATCGGGACGGCATATAGCGAGCCCGTCCTGATCCAATTAGCCTACGGCTTTGAGCAGGCTACCCAGCATCGCGTACCACCGAGACTTTCATCCCCGTCATCAGAGTAAGAGAGAGGTGAAGTTCCATCATGCCGCGCAATTTGGAGTATGTTCCTTACGGTTACGAGCCCCCAAAGCCGACAACCAAAGGAACCTTAATATTCTACGACCTCTTCGAGCAGGTTCAGGAGGATTTGGAGCAGGCCGCTGCCATTTTAGAAGAACGGTCATTTGTAAAATTGGTGTTGTATCCGCTGCATGAAGAGACAGCGAAGCGGATGTTCAAGGAACCGGTCAGCCCTTATTACAAACGGGAGAAACGGCTTCAGGAATGGATCGAAGATCATGCAGGAGCATCGGTTGTGATTGAACCCTTCGAGTCGAAACGAAAAAAATACACGCCGATCGATACCGCGCTTCGTCATCTGGCAGAGAAATACGGAAGTCCCTATTTTCTTGTTCTGACACCTGAGATGGCAAATGCGTTTGCCTCCTTTTCCTCCTTCGAGGAATGGATTGTGAAGCTGAGGCTAATCCTCTTGTCCGAGCCGCCGTATCTGCACCCGCGATTGGAGAAATTTCGCCATCGTTGGGATGTTGCAGGGGAGAAGCGGGAAGAACGTTAGGGTATAACAAATGCCCGACTGTAGATTCGTCTACAGTCGGGCATTTTCTGTTATGTGGTATCGTTCATATAAAATGGAAAGGACTGCGCCCCAAGGGAACAGTCCTATGTTAATCCGTGAGCAGACCGTTAAATCTCATCGATTCAGGTCCCTACGCGGGTAAGTTTACTTATGATCTTGCGCACGCTTTCTCCAGACAGGAAGTAGGTCCGTTCCAATTCCTCAATGGACCGTCCTTTGCAATAAGCGCGATACATTTCTTTATTTCGACTTTCGATGCGTTGTTTGGAACCGCTTAACTCTCCCCAGCCGGCTCTTTGCTCGCTCTGTTTCGGTATGTAGAGTAATTCTCCATCTATATACTGTTGAATTTGCTGCAGCAGCTCGGGGGGAAGCACTTCTCTTCCGTTCTTGTAATGGCCCATCGATGCCCTCCTCTTTCTGTATACATATTTAAGCTATCGCTGAGTTTCAAAACAATTGCATTGATCATGCTTGCCCTCCTCCTTTCGTGATATTGGTTTTTTTGGATTTTTTGAATTATTGGATTTAAAAATAGATATAGGGAGCCCGCAGCGGGCTCCTATTTAAACGGATATTCGCTTTACGCGAATACCACCTCACGGATCTGAATCATTGCAATCAGCCTCCTTTCAGCTCATTTCGTCGGCCCCGACTTCTATATTAAGCCATATGTAGGTGGGGATTTGCAAGAGATAAAACAATATTAATTGTTTTTTACCAAAATTCATGGGGTGAATGAATTGAGAAACGTCCGAAGGGTTCCATAGGCATTTTGATGGTACGTGACAGGATTATATAATATA
Source organism: Paenibacillus sp. Dod16 (assembly GCF_049893405.1). Lineage (NCBI taxonomy): Bacteria > Bacillati > Bacillota > Bacilli > Caryophanales > Paenibacillaceae > Paenibacillus > Paenibacillus sp. Dod16. The sequence continues at coordinate 233,122 of NZ_JBNDYG010000028.1, read as the reverse complement.
GTTACTTCAGAATGCAAAAAAGAAGGAGCTTTCGTGTATGTCCAATCACGATCCGCATATTCAGGAGTTAATTACGCTGAAGACGATCGCAGAAACATTGAACGAGTCCAATGAGCTTGGCCCCATGCTGGACGTTGTTATTGCCAAGCTGCTGGAGCTGACCGGACTTACGACCGGTTGGCTGTTCCTGGTGGAAGATCGGGGAACGCATGAATTCGTAGCCAGCCGGAATTTGCCGCCTGCCCTGAGCCGGAACGACAACGAACCTATGAGATGCGGCAGCTGCTGGTGCCTGGAGCGTTACGATGACGGACGTCTGAAAAATGCCGTGAACATATTGAATTGCAAACGTCTGGATAACGCCGTTCGTTACCAGTGGGGGGATACGGAAGGCATAACCCACCATGCAACCGTTCCGCTGCGATCCGGCAGCCGCAGGTTCGGCGTACTAAATGTGGCTGCACCCGGGAAGCTGCATTTCACCAAAGAGGAACTGGCGCTGCTCGAATCGGTTGCCTACCAAATCGGCAGCGCCATTGAGCGCATGCGGCTATACGCAGCCGAGCAGCGCCGAGCGGATTTGTTTGCCCGGCTTGGGGAATATAGCAGCGCACTCGGTGCTTATGCTTCCCAAGTGGTTAACCGGGCTGAATTAACGAAGCAAGTCATGAGTTTAATGGGCCGTTACTTTGACTGGCCGGTTGCCGCATTGCTGGAGCCTATCGGCAGCGAAGTGACGCTGCGTGCCCTCTACAGCAGAGGGCAGACGACGCTGCCCCATGCCAAATTTCCGCTTGCTGAAGCCGCACGAACCCGTTCTGGCAAGGGAGAGGTCAATTCGCACCCGGTCAGTGCAGAAGACGCACAGCGGCTTGCAGATCTTTTGGTTGAACAGGGATGGATATCCTCCATCTCCCGAGCGGTTGCGGTTCCGCTGGCGGCTGCCGGGGACACCTCATTTGGACTGCTTTTAGTAGGGTTCGATCATTACGGCGATTCGTACCGGGCAGATATCGAGGTGATCGAGGCACTGGCTGAACATATCGGCATGACCCTTCAACGCATCCGTCTGGAGGAAAACCGGCGGGAGCTCGCAAGAATGGATGAACGAAATCGTCTCGCCCGGGACCTGCACGACTCGGTAAGCCAAACCCTGTTCTCGCTGGTCATGATGTCCAAGGGAGTGCGGGGAATGCTTGCCGCAGAGCCGCATGAGCAGACAAGTATGCTGCAGGACACCATCCATGATATACAGGTCCTGTCGCAAAGCGCGCTTAAGGAAATGCGGGAGCTGATCATGCAGCTTCGCCCACCCGGACTTGAAGAAGGGCTTATGACAGGCCTGAAACAATACGGTGAACGATTGAAACTTCATGTAAGCTCACATATCAACGGGATACGGGACCTGCCCCGGATCGTGGAAGAAACATTGTGGAGGATCGGTCAAGAGGCGCTGAATAATGTAAGCAAGCATGCGGATACGAAGGAAGTAACGGTCGTATTAACCCCGCGGGAAAATGAAGTTGAGCTCAGGATCGAAGATCATGGCCGCGGGATTTCCAAGCAACGATTGAACGAGCTGACAAGACATTCGATTGGGTTGTCCAGCATGCGGGAACGGGCGGAATCGCTCGGAGGACAATTCCGTCTATACAGTGTGTACAGAGAGGGAACCATTATTGAGGTTTCGCTGCCCTTAAGGGTGAGATCAATAGAGAATGGGGGGATCACCGATGATCCGATTGTTGATCGCTGACGATCATGCCATGGTACGACGGGGATTGCAGGTTTTTCTGGCTACGCAGCCGGATATCGAGATGGTTGGCGAAGCCGCGAATGGCGATGAAACGTTAGAGAAGGCCAATCAGCTGAATCCCGATGTCGTGTTAATGGATCTGAATATGCCGATTCTCAATGGAATCGATACGACCGCACGGTTAAAAAAAGAACAGCCTCATATTAAAGTCATCGTGCTGACCTCGTTTATCGATTATGACCATGTGCTGCCAGCCATTCGGGCGGGCGCACGCGGCTATCTCCTTAAGGATATTGAGCCTGAGGATCTGGTGGCTGCGATCAGACGCGTGTATGAAGGCCAAGTTGAACTGCATCCGGATGCGGCAGGGCTGCTCATGACGCATGTTACTTCACCGGCGGGGACGGATGAGACCGGCGGGTCCGGCCATCAGGAAGAGACTGCGCAGGTGGATAAACTTACCCGCCGGGAGCAGGAAGTACTGCAGCTGATTGCATCGGGCATGAACAACAGGGAAATCAGCGAAGCGCTTTACATTACCGAGAAAACAGTTAAAACCCATGTCAGCCATCTGCTCGATAAGCTGGGGGTTGCCGACCGGACTCAGGCGGCCATTTATGCGCTCAAGCATGGCATCGTATAAGGATTGCTGTATTTGCCGTACATAATGATCATATCTAAGACTATAGTTGTAGAAGCTCTCAGCCGAAGGCATGAGAGCTTTTGCTTGTAAAATCACTCTAATTGTTGACGATTTCCATGGCTTGCCTCCTCTACAATGTACTTAACAAAACCTTAGATACCCATAAGGGAGGAAGTACTATGAAAATCGTGATTATAGCTGGCAGCAATCGCAAGGAAGCCACAAGTACCGTTCTGGCCAAAGCCCTGGAAGCGCAAATGAATACGTTGTTCGTGGAAGTGAAGCTGTTTAACCTGTATGAAACACCGCTTCCGTTCTATTCACCAGACGAGATATTCAACCGCCATGATGGCGTGCGCGAGCTGCAGCGTCTGTTGATGGAGGCGGATGGCATTATTTTGACGACACCAGAGTACCACGGAGGGATGAGCGGAGTCTTGAAGAACGCATTGGATCATTTGGGACAGATGCATTTCTCAGGTAAACCGGTTCTTTCGGTAAGCTCTGCGGGAGGAGCGGTCGGCGTGAGTTCACTACAGCAAATGCAGGCAACCATCCGTAATTTGCACGGGATCAATAGTCCGGAATGGATATCCATTGGAGGTTCTCAGCGAACCATATACGAATCCGAAGCGGCAAAAGGCACGATTGTACTGGATTATCGGGCTAAAGAGGCGCTGTCCATCTTTATGGAACTGGTCAAGAAGATCAGCGGTAAAGAGGAGGTTGAGATCTCATGATCACTCATTTTGCCGGTCTGAAATTAAAGACGGTATCCATTCAGGGTGTGAAACAATTCTACCACGGGTTACTTCATTTCCCGGTAGCCAGTGAAAGCGAGGTGGAGATCGTATTTCAGCCTACACCGGATTTCACGCTCGCTTTTGAAGAAGCGTATGAACCTATAGCTCCTGCTCATATCGCGTTTGAAGTGCCTTATTCGCAGTTTGAATCCATGGTCCAGAAGCTTGCAGAGCAGCTACCTTTGTTGAAATGGCCTGACGGTGAAGTGGTTGAGCGCTTTGATTCCGGCGTGAACGTATACTTCAAGGATGGCGATGGGAATTTGCTTGAGTTTATCGCGCATGAAGATCTGAAGGAAGGGGTGCTTGCGCCGAACGGCACCTATGGCATCCTGTACTTGCGGGAGGTGGGATTGCCTGTGGAGGATCCGGTAGCCGCAAGATTATGGATGAAGCGGACGCTCGGATTAACGATCGCCAAGGAGTCGGAGCAATTCGCTTTTGCCATTGGAGGAACGGCTCATGCCGTTGTTGTATCAACAAAGCGCAAATGGATTCCGATCGCCATGAATGCGCTGCCACCATCCTTGGAGATCACTTACGGAGTAACGGACGAACGGTTTCTGGACCGGGTTCGCTCCACTCTGGATCGGCGGATGATGGTTTCGGATAACGAGGATGGTTTGCATTTTAGAATGTATGGTTACAGCATCCGAATGAAAATAACAAGCTTGCCCAAAGACATTGCAGCCAGGCTGAATCTGCCGAGTGCAATCGAAGGGAAGGAGGTGAATTCGGTCATTAGTGACCGGTATTTGGAGGATGGTCTTACGGCCTTGAGCCGCGGCGGCGAGGTTGGCTGGTTTGAAGGACATGTTGGCGGTGCGTATTTGGCGGCTTATTACATGCAGAAGGAGTTTGATTTGCCGCAAGATGTACTGCAGGGCCTGGCCGCCAATTGCCTGCATTTGCGTAGTCAGCATGAAGATTGGTTTGAACCCTACCCTCCCGAGCCTGCGCAGCCTGAATTAATGAATCAACTCATTGAAGGACTGCTGCCTAACCTGACGAATCTGAGTACCTCCGGACACGGGGTAACCCTGGCCGTCTTGGGACTGAAAGCATTACGGGACCGACCGGACTTACTGACGCCGTCTGTCGTGCGAGGCATTCTCAAGCTGATGGAAGATGCAGCAGTAGAACACAAGCTTGCTAGGTATTATGGCATTGAGGATTATACGCAGCTGGATCTCGAGGAAATCTCACTTTCGCAAATACCGCCGTACCGGAATGCATTCGATTTAGCACGCCGTGCACTTTCCGAGCTGGAACTCGTGCTGCCGGATCAGCACGTTGATGGCAAATATTATTTTTTTGCCGGTGAGCTTGAGCATGGCGTTACCCACGCACACGCGCTCATTGAGCTGGAGCGGCTCGGATACGCTCAGCTTGCCAAGCTTGGTCAAAGCAATCACCGGCTGCAAATGAAACTCAACCGTTTAAAGCCACAAGCGCTTTCGACTCAGGGAGTTGAAGCTGCCGAAGGTGCGTCGATTACGGGTTCAGCCTATTGGAGCAAACGGTATGAAGATCCGCATGCCATCAAAGTGCCTTATGCCGCACTGGCTCTGCTCCAATATGTACCGCCTGAACAGAGAGAAGACATGGAGCGCAATGTGTGTAAACTGCTCTCGTTGATGAAGTAGAACAAACGATATTTTGACATTGGTAAAATATGGTGTTAGGCTGAATATTAGTTGTAAAAAATGGAATGAAATGTGCGCAGAAAGCATAGAACTGGAGGGTATCATGAAAGTAGCAATCGTAGTAGGAAGCATTAGAAAAGAGTCGTACAATATGAAACTGGCGGAATATTTGAAGCAGCGCTACTCGGATCAGATCACGTTTGAAATTTTGGGGCTGCGCGATCTTCCGTTTTACGATCAAGACATTGAGCTGGACCCTCCTGCGGCCGTCAAGGATTTCAAGGAGCGGATTGCTGCCGCTGATGCGGTGTTGTGGATCACGCCGGAGTATAATTACTCCATACCGGGCGTGCTCAAGAACGCGCTTGATTGGTTATCGCGCGTTGATAAGGTTATGAACGGGAAGCCTTCATGGATCATGGGGGTGTCGATGGGACAGCTTGGAACGGTGAGAGCTCAGGAGCATCTCCGGGATATTCTGTTTTCTGTCGGTATTACTTCGCCGCTGCTCCCTAACAATGAGGTATACATCGGGGCGGTACATGAGAAGCTGGATGAGTCCGGCAAGCTGATTCATGAGCCGACAATCGGTTTTCTTGATATCGTGGTGAACAATTTCATTACGTGGATGAACACCCGTAATTAAATATAAACTCATGGAGCCCTTTGGCAGTTGCCTGCCAAAGGGCTTTTCCTGTATATTGACCTCGTAACACGATATAACCTAAGCAAATGGGAATTGCTTTTGAACGGGGGAGGCTTTGATTGTATACGATTCTTATTGTGGACGACGAACCGATTGTAAGAGAAGGAATCCGAAACCGGATTCAGTGGGCAGATCATGGCTTTGAGTGCATCGGGGATTGTGAGAACGGCAGGGATGCACTGGAGGCTGTAACCCGCCATCAACCCGATGTGGTGTTAACGGATATCAACATGCCGTACATGGATGGCCTGGAGTTGTCACGCCATATTACGGAACGTTTTCCCAAGACAAAGATCATCATCCTTACCGGGTTTGACGATTTCGAATATGCCCAGCAGGCGGTGAAGCTGCAAGTCACGGATTTTATTTTGAAACCGGTTACGTCAGCGGAGTTAAGGGAGATGCTTGGTAAACTCAAGCTGGAAATGGATGAGGAGCGCGGACATACGGAGCACCTGAAAAGGCTCAAGCAACAGTTGAATGAGAGTTTGGTTCTGCTTAAGGAACGATTTCTTGAACGTCTGGCGTCGTCACCGATGAAGCGATCCGAGATCGAGAGCAAGCTTGCATATTTTGATATCCGGCTTCCGGGGCCGCTTTATATCGCGATGGCAGCGGATATGGATGAGCTTCGTACGGATGAACAGCATGTCGATAATGAGCTGTATGCATTTGCTTTATACAATATCATGCAGGAGATTTTGGCAGGTGAGCCCGGTACAGCTATTTTTAGGTACAAGGAGAACAAAGTTATGACCATCCTGTCGGGCTCCGGCGAGGAGGAGCTGCACGCTCGGGCGCAGGAGCTGGCGGAGGACATTCGCGGATCTACAAAGCAGTTCATGAAATTCACGGTCACGCTCGGCATCGGAACGATTTGCCGCGAGCTTCAGGATATCCGTTATTCCTGCAGGGCTTCGGAAGCTGCACTGGAATACCGGCTCCTGATCGGCCGCGATCAGGTGGTTCATATCACGGATCTTGAAAAGCGGGGGGACGCTCCTCTCCAGGATGGGATTGAAACCGAGTCAGCGCTAATCTCCGCAATTCGGGCCGGTACGGACTTAGAGGTAAAGGCGTGCATCCGGCGGCTGATCAGTGAACTTGGAAGCGCTTCAATTTCAATCGAGCTCTGTTACGTGCGGGTTCTTCGGGTCATGCTTGCCGTGCTTCAAACTTTGATGGAAATCGGCAGCAATGGAAACGAGCTGATCGGCAAGGAGAAGAGGCTGCTGTCCGATCTGTATTCTTTTCGGTCCTTGGAGGAGATCGAACGCTGGTTAAACGAGGTGTGCGAGCAGGCGTTAAGGGATGTTGCCAAGGCGAGAAAGGATATTACCCGCACCCAGATGCTGGAGGCGGTCGATTTCATCCAGCAGCATTATGAGGATGCCGAGTTATCGATTAAGACCGTATGCAGCCGGATCTTCATGAGCACGAGTTATTTCAGCGCCTTGTTCAAGTCGCATACCGGGAAGACCTTCGTTGAATACGTAACGGAAGTCCGCATGGAGAAAGCGAAGGAACTTCTGAAGCATTCCTTGTTGAAAACTTATGAAATAGCGGCGAAAACCGGTTATCAGGATCCTCAATATTTTAGCGTGCTGTTTAAGAAACATACCGGAGATACCCCGACGGAGTACCGGAATAAAATGACGTCAGGCGGGGTAAGGCCATGATGGCTCCGCAGCGGATCAAAAGCATTCAGTCCCGCATTGCCAGCTCATTCATGATGCTTGTATTATTTACGGCGCTGCTGTTGATCTTCATCTCCTACCGGCTGTCCGAATCGGCTGTTCGCGAAACGGCGGAGAGTTATACCTCCGAGCTGATCAATCAAGTGAATGCGAATATCCAAACTTACATCACCGGGATGAAGGACATCTCGCTGGCGACGATGAACAACCCGAACGTGAGGGAATACCTCGCCTCGGCAGATGAACTGCAGCCTGCGGAACTGGCTATGTTGAAAGCGAAGATATCGGAATATTTCCACTCGATTCGGGTTTCGCGCAAAGATATTGCGTCGATTAACATTTTTGGAGCCGGCGGCACCTTTATCTCCGATCGGGCGGACGCTGAATTGAATCCTTATATTGTGTTATCGGAGCAGCCCTGGTATCGGCAGGCGAAGGAAAACAAGGGACAGACAGTGATCTCCTCGTCGCATGTACAGCCGGTTATTAAGGGAGAGTACCGCTGGGTTGTATCACTAAGCCGCGAGCTTAGCGGCGTGAACTCTTCTAACGGGCTCGGCATCCTGTTGATCGATCTCAACTTCAAGGTGATTAACGATATGCTCAGCAAGCTCGATCTGGGGAACCGGGGTTACGTGTTCGTGATTGACCGTCAAGGCCGGATTGTGTATCACCCGCAGCAGCAGCTGCTCTACAGCAATTTGAAGACGGAGAGATTAGAGCAGGTGCTTCAGGACAAGCAAGGAGGTTTTGTCGTGAAGGAGGGCGGAGCAAGCCGGATTTACAGCATCAAGGACACGGATTTCGGCTGGAAAATCGTCGGCGTTTTTTACGAGAATGAGCTGGTGGACAATAAGAAGCAGATGCAGCTTTCTTTTGCTATAGCGGGGTTGTTATGCCTTGGCGTCGGGGTGCTGTTCTCCGTCGTTATCTCGCGCAACCTCACGCGTCCCATCAAGAAGCTCCAGGAAAAGATGATGGAAGTGGAGAAGGGAAATTTCGATATCCGGGTTCCTGTGGGGCATTCCAGGGAAATCTCCGGCTTGGCCCGCAGCTTCAATGTGATGGTGCTGAAGGTCAAGGAATTGATGGACCAGATCGTGATAGAACAGGAAATTAAGAGGAAAAGCGAATTGAATGCCCTGCAAGCCCAAATCAATCCCCATTTCCTCTACAATACGCTGGATTCCATTATATGGATGGCCGAGAGCAAGAAGCATGATGAGGTGATTCTGATGACATCGGCTCTAGCAAGGCTGTTTCGAGCTTCGCTCAGCAAAGGGAGGGAAATGATCCCGATTGCTACCGAGGTGGAACATATAACGAATTATTTAAAAATACAACAAATGCGATACCAGGATAAAATCCGGTTTACTCTGGATATGGACCGCGAGCTTTATCCTTATCTGACGTTGAAGGTGCTGCTGCAGCCTCTGGTGGAGAATGCCATTTATCATGGCATCAAGAACAAGGAAGGGCCGGGCACGATCACGATTACGGGGAGACTTCAGGATGATCGGATTCGGTTTCAAGTCATGGATGACGGCATCGGCATGGATCGGTCCAAGGTTGAGACATTATTAATCTCTACAGGGAGCCAACATTCGAGAAACAGCGTTGGGATAGCGAATGTCCATCAGCGGATTCAGTTATATTTTGGAGCGGAATATGGTCTTCGCTATACGAGCGAGCCCGGAGCGGGGACAAACGTCACGGTGCTTATTCCGGCCGTTCATCCGGATGAATGGCGGAGCATGGAGGGGGATGTGCCATGAAGTCGTACATGAGACTGCGATATGTTTTACTGCTGCTGATTCCGGTATTCATCCTGGGTTATATCGCCCTTCAGTGGTCCAAGGAAGAACCCGGACCCAAGAGGATCATCGTGGGTGTTAAAGCGCTGGATGAGATTGAATTCTGGCGTGTACTGATTGAAGGGGTGAACACGGCTTCTCGTGAATTCGGTGTGGATGTCTCGGTGGTAGGACCGACTCAGGAAATCGAAGTAGACTTGCAGATTCAATTGCTGGAGGAAGCCATCAAGCAGAAGCCGGATGCGATTGTTATGGCAGCAGGTGATTATAACCGCCTAGTTCCTGTAGCGGAGTCCATTCGCAAGGCTGACATTCCGCTTATCATGATTGATTCCGCGGTGAACGGCGATTACGCGCAGAGCTTGATCGCGACCGACAATGTGAATGCCGGACAGAAGGCGGGCAAGGAGCTTTCTTCGTTGCTCTCCGCAAATGCGGAGGTCGCCATTATCAGTTTCGTACGGGGGGCCTCGACGCAGATCGAAAGGGAACAAGGGGTTCGAAGCATTCTGGAGCAGCGCAGCGGCACGGAAATCGTGGGCACTTACTACAGCGAGGGCAAGGAGGAGCGTGCCTATGACATCACGAAGAAACTGCTGTTGGAAAGGCCTGACCTGAATGGAATCGTGGGGCTGAATGAGCCTTCTACAGTCGGGGCAGGAAGAGCGATCCGAGAACTGGGGCTGGCGGGCAAGGTTAAGCTGGTCGGATTCGACAGCTCGGTGAAGGAAGTCAAGCTGCTCGAAGAGGGGGTTCTTCAATCCACCATTGTTCAGAAGCCCTTCAACATCGGCTATTTGGGCATCAAAACAGCCATATCCATCATCGAAGGAGACAAGGTGTTACGCAACGTGTACACCGATTCCGTTGTCATCAACAAAGACAATATGTATACCGAGGAGAACCAGAAGCTGCTCTTTCCCTTTGTGGAAGAGTAGCTTCTTCCTTTATGGGGGGAGCCTGTTAAGATCATAGATTATTCAACATGGATCAGAGAATATTCCATTCCTCCATCGGAGACCGATTTGTACAATGATTCATAAATGGTGCCAGCTAGAGAGGTGAGGGTCTTTGAGCGAAGTATTGATACAAATGGAAGGAATCACGAAGGAATTTCCGGGCGTGCTTGCATTAAATCATTGCCGATTCGAGCTGCTGCGCGGTGAAGTCCATGCGCTAATGGGTGAGAACGGCGCCGGCAAGTCAACGATGATGAAAATATTGACCGGCGTATACCAGAAGGACGAAGGTACGATCAGGTACAAAGGGCAGCCCGTAGAGTTAACGAATCCGAAAGCGGCTCAAGACGCCGGGATCAGCATGATCCATCAGGAACTGAACTTGGCGCCTGATCTGACGGTTGCTCAGAACATATTCATCGGGCGGGAGCCGCGCAGAAAGCTCAAGTTGTTTCTGGACAATCAGGCGCTAAATCGGCAGGTGAAGGAACTGTTCGAGCGGATGGGGCTGGACATGGATCCATCCATCAAGGTTTCGGAACTAACGGTTGCCAAGCAGCAGATGGTGGAGATTGCCAAGGCATTGTCTTATAACGCCGACGTGCTGGTCATGGATGAGCCTACTGCAGCTTTAAGCGAAACCGAGATTGAGGATTTGTTCCGCATCATTCGTCAGCTTCGAGAAGGCGGAGTTGGAATCGTTTACATTTCCCATCGGATGGATGAGATCAAGCGAATTACGGATCGCATTACGGTGATGCGTGACGGACAGTATATCGATACGGTTTCAACGGATGAAGTCACCACACAGGACATTATTTCCAAAATGGTTGGCCGTCAGATCTACGAGACCTCGAAACCGGAGAAGAGCGCAGGTGAACGTGAGACGGTATTGGAGGTTAAAGGACTGAATCAAGGCCGAACTTTGAAGGACATTAACTTCACTCTGAAAAAGGGAGAAATCCTTGGCATTGCAGGCCTGGTTGGTGCGGGGCGGACAGAGCTTGCCCGAGCGATCTTTGGTGCCGACCGCATACAATCCGGCGAGATTCATGTTCATGGCCGCAAGATAACGATCAAGGGCCCCCATGATGCGGTGCGCCAAGGGATCGGTTATTTATCCGAGGATCGCAAGCGCTATGGATGTGTCGTCGATCTGGATGTGAAGAGCAATGTGGCTATCGCCTCATACCGTAACTTCCTGGGCCCAGCCGGCTGGATGAATACGACCAGGATTCGCAAGCAAGCGGAGGATATGGTCGAACGATTGAAGGTCAAAACACCGCATGTGGACCAAGAGGTCAAATTCCTCTCCGGCGGTAATCAGCAGAAAGTCGTTATCGGCAAATGGCTGACCCGAGATTGCGACATTCTGATCTTCGATGAACCGACGCGCGGGATCGATGTAGGGGCCAAGAGCGAAATCTATCGCCTGCTGAACGATCTTACGGCACAGGGTAAATCGATCATCATGATCTCCTCAGAGCTGCCTGAAATTTTACGGATGAGTCATCGGGTTCTCGTGATGTGTGAAGGCCGGATTACGGGCGAGCTGGATCAAGCAGAGGCGACCCAAGAAAGCATTATGCATCTGGCTACAGCAAGGAAGTAAGCCGTTATCCATACACGTTAGGAGGAGTAAACAGATGAACATTCAAATCAAATCGGGCGCACTTCAGCAAGTGCTGGCCTTAGCCAGCTTGGTTGTTCTCATACTATTCTTTACATTCTCATCCAGCAATTTCTTTCAATTCTCCAATATCGTGGGCATTCTTCTCTCGACCGCGGTGATCGGCGTTCTTGCCCTAGGATCTACCTTTGTCATCATTACCGGCGGCATTGATCTGTCTGTCGGAACGGTCATGACACTTAGCGGCGTTATGACCGGCGTCTGCATCACCTTCTGGGGATTGCCGGTTCCGGTCGGCATTCTTGGGGGGATATTGACGGGCGCTCTATGCGGGCTTCTATCCGGTACGGCGGTGGCGAAGATGAAGATCCCGCCTTTCATCGCAACGCTGGCGATGATGATGATCGCTAAAGGACTGGCACTGATTATCTCCGGTGCCAAGCCGGTCTATTTCAACGACGCCGAAAGCTTTGCCGAGGTGTCCCAAGGCAGCGTGCTGGGCTGGCTGATACCGGGCCTCGATATTCCGAATGCGGTCGTTATTTTCTTCATCGCGGCGGTTGTGGGCTACCTCATCTTATCGAAGACCATCATCGGCCGGTATAACTTTGCGCTAGGCAGCAACGAAGAGGCGACCCGATTGTCGGGTGTTAATGTGGGATTCTGGAAAATCGTCATTTACACCTTAACCGGCGCCTTTACCGGTTTGGCGGGTGTCATGATGGCATCGAGGCTGAACTCGGCGAACCCGGCGCTGGGGGCCGGTTATGAGCTGGAAGCCATCGCGGCGGTCGTAATCGGGGGGACTTCGCTCAGCGGCGGGAAGGGTACCATCATCGGCACGGTCATCGGCGCATTGATCATGAGCGTGCTGACGAATGGATTACGTATTCTGTCCGTGCCGCAGGAGTGGCAAACCGTTGTCGTAGGATTTGTCATTATACTCGCGGTGTATGCGGATATTTTGCGCAGACGCAAAGCGTAAGTCCTCTGCTAGAACTGCGATCCGCGCTCGGTTAGCCGTGTGCTAGCTTAATCTGGATAGAAGCTTCCTTGGATGGAAGTTCTATAGATGTACTATTTTGATAAACAAGGGGAGATGGAGATTATGAAAAAGCTTTCCGTATTGGCTCTGATTCTCATGCTGACTGCAAGCATGCTGGCGGCTTGCGGTTCATCGGGCAAGAGCGCTTCAGGAACCGACAGTCCAAGCGAGGGCGGATCCGGCTCAGGCTCCGGTTCGGCTGCCGAAGGGGAAATCTATATTCCGATCATTTCCAAAGGCTTTCAGCATCAGTTCTGGCAGGCGGTAAAAACCGGTGCCGAGCAGGCAGGGGAAGAGCTTGGCGTAAAGATTACCTTTGAAGGACCAGAGACGGAATCCCAGGTGGATAAGCAGATCGAAATGCTGCAAGCAGCACTCGATAAGAAACCAAGCGCGATCGGTTTTGCTGCACTGGATAGCCAGGCCTCCATTCCTTATCTGAAAAAAGCCCAGGAAAACAACATTCCGATCATCGCCTTCGATTCGGGCGTGGAAAGCGACATTCCGGTAACGACGGCATCGACGGACAATATGGCTGCATCCGCGCTTGCGGCGGATAAAATGGCTGAGCTCATCGGGAATGAAGGCAAAATCGCCATGGTGGTCCATGACCAGACCAGCGTGACCGGGGTTAGCCGTCGTGACGGCTTCAAGAAGCAGATCGAAGAGAAGTACCCGAATATCGAAATCGTTGACATCCAGTACGGAGGCGGGGATCACTTGAAGTCGACGGACTTGGCCAAAGCGATGATGCAGGCGCATCCGGATTTGAAAGGGATATTCGGGGCGAATGAGGGTTCGGCCGTCGGGGTCATTAATGCGGTAACGGAGATGAAGAAGGAAGGTCAGATTATCGTGGTCGGGTTCGATTCCGGAAAAGCGCAGATTGACGCAATCAAGAATGGAACGATGGCAGGAGCCATCACGCAGAATCCGGTCGGCATCGGATATGAGACGGTAAAAGCCGCCGTGGCGGCCATCAAAGGGGAGAAGGTTGAACCGCAGATCGATACGGGATTTTACTGGTATGACAAAAATAATATCGATAGCGACGAGATCAAAGCTGTGATCTATGAGTAAAATGAAATGAAGGGGAGCCCTATAGAGGGCTCCCCTTAACGTGACATCCGCTTACGCAGATGTCACCTCCATATTCTGAATCAATTCGTTCAGCCTCCTTTCCGATCATTTGGTCCAGCCGGACATCTATATTAAACCACGGCCGGCTGCAGGACTAAAGTGAATAAACAGGCATAATTGTTTTTTACCAGGAATTCTTGTCATGAATGATACCGGGTTTATGTTAGCGGATCTGCCCCTCGTTCCATATCCGCTTCCAAATCTCTTGGGCGGTCTCTTCCGGAGATAAATCGGAGGTATCCAGCCACATGCCGATTCTCGGCGTTTCGTCGTTCAAACGCCGGTTCAGCTCATGGATGGTCCATACCCCGTAGCCTTTTTTGTTACGAATCTGCTCGCGTGCGCTGATGGCATTCTCAGATGGGTTCAGCACAACGACGTAAACGGGAAGGCCGTTTAGCATTTCGGTTATTTGCAGCAGCGCGGGGCCGAGAATGACGTCCTGGAGGACGACATGAAAACCCGCTTCAACATAGGTTCTGGCAGAGGAGGCCGATAATCTGTAGCGCAGGGCAAGCTGCCGTTTTGCTTCGTCTGAAGCATCCGGAAGCATTTCTTCCCTGCCCTTGATAATCATTCTCCGAAACGCGTCTCCCCTCAAGTGGACTCCGCGTTCAAATTTCGCGGCCAGCAGCTGGGCTACCGTCGATTTACCGGAAGCCATGACACCAGTGACAATAATAACGGCTGGTTCAGATGAATGTGACATAATCATTTCTCCAATGCTATCGGATTGTAAATGAAAGGGAGCCCTATAACGGGCTCCCCTAAACGTGACACCCGCTTATGCGGATGCCACCTCCATATTCTGAATCAATTCGTTCAGCCTCCTTTCCGATCATTTTGTCCGGCCTGACAACTATATTAAACCACAGCCGAATGCGAGCCGAAAAGTGAATAAATGGGCTTAATTGTTTTTTACCAGCGTCTTGGAGCAGTATGCATTGCTAATTAAACGGAGCCCATAAACCCTTGTCCCGCCGTATTACTTACTTCCACGTAAGTATCTCACTTCTAAGTACGTACTTCCGGAAAGTAAACTATCTGCTCTACAATGGGCGTAGTCATTAACCAATACGTTCATAAGGAGAGAATAACAATATGGAACTTCAATTGGCATTGGATTTAGTAAATATTCCTGAAGCAAAACAAGTGGTGGCTGAGGTAGCCGAGTTTATCGACATCGTGGAGATCGGAACACCGGTTGTCATTAACGAAGGACTTCATGCCGTAAAAGCAATTAAAGAGGCTTTCCCGCAGCTGCGTGTGCTGGCCGATCTGAAAATTATGGATGCGGGCGGTTATGAAGTGGCGAAGGCATCCGAAGCCGGCGCGGACATTATTACGGTGTTAGGTGTATCCGACGATGCTACGATCAAAGGCGCGGTAGCGGAAGCCCTCAAGCAAGGTAAGCAAGTGATGGTCGATATGATCAATGTGAAGGACATTGAGAGTAGAGCAGTGGAGATTGACGCTTTGGGCGTGGATTACATTTGCGTTCATTCCGGCTACGACCACCAAGCGGAAGGCAAGAATTCATTCGAGGAATTGGCTGCGATCAAACGTGTCGTGAAGCACGCCAAGACGGCGGTTGCGGGAGGAATCAAAATGGAGACGCTCCCTGAGGTGATCCAAGCGAATCCTGATCTCGTGATTGTCGGAGGGGGAATCACAGGTCAATCCGATAAAAAAGCGGTTGCGGCCCAGATGAACCAGCTTGTTAAGCAGGTCTAAGTTACGATGAGTCAAAAGATATTTCAACATGCAGCGGACATTGCCAAGGAGATATCAGCATCCGTGCAGCAGATCAATGCTGATCAGATTGAGGAATTGATTACACGGATCGTGCAATCCGATGCCATTTTCTTAGCGGGGGGCGGCAGATCCGGTCTAATGATCCGAGCTTTTGCCATGCGATTAATGCAGATGGGGTATAAGGTTCATGTCGTGGGCGATACGGTAACTCCGGCCATCGGCGCGCGGGATATGCTACTTATCGGTTCAGGCTCCGGCGAAACGCAGAGCTTGGTGTCTATGGCTCAGAAGGCCAAGGGTATAGGCTCTGCCGTAGCGGTGGTCACGGTGAATCCCGAATCACGTATCGGTAAGCTTTCGGATGCGATCGTTCGGCTACCGGGCACAACGAAGGAGCAGAATCAAGGATCTCTTGTCACCGTTCAACCGATGGCCTCTTTATTTGAGCAAACGATGCTGATCGCCTTGGATGCCGTTATCTTGAGATTGATGGAGATGAAGGAACTTCACTCGGAAAATATGTTTGGGCTGCACGCCAATTTGGAATAAGAGGTCAAGGTGTGGGTAAAGTTGCCGCTTTGATGATATAACCGCGACCGTTGTATACTGTAGGGAAGAAGGGGTGATGCATTATGGCAAGTGAAGTCAAACAGCGAATCAATCTGAAGGAAATAAACTGCCATAAGGAGTTAACCCTGGCGGTCATCGGCGGCAAATGGAAGCTGATCATCCTATGGCATCTTGGTTTAGAGGGCGTAAAGCGCTTCGGTGAGCTGAATCGAATGATTCCTCATATCACGCAAAAAATGCTGACCAACCAGCTCCGGGAATTGGAGGAGGATCAGCTCGTTCATCGTGTGGTTTACCCCGAGGTTCCACCTCGAGTCGAATATTCGCTCACGCCTTACGGGGAGAGCCTAATGCCGATCTTGAAGCTGATGTACGATTGGGGAAAAGATTACGGCGAACAGGTCGTCTGGAAAGACGGCGAGCTGCCTGAGCATAAAGACGATGGACAGGCAGCGGAGCAACCAGTCGCACAGAAGCTGTAATTTCTCGAACATGCAGGAGAATGCATTAGCAAGGCGATCGGGCAGGGTTTATTCGAGTAAGAAGGTGCTGAGTTCTAAAGCATTAAAAAAACGGCGAGCCAATAGGTTCGCCGCCGCTGGTTTGCGCTTCCTTGATTCATGTAATTATTGCTGGCTTTCAAGGTATTGCGCGAGTTGATCAAAAGTTCCGCCAAATCCTTGTTTCACCATCGGAGCCATTCCATCAAATGCTGCTTGTTCTTCTGCAGTTGCGTTGACAGGGCCTCCCTGCATGGTAAGCGTGGTTTTTCCATCGATTTCTTCAAGTGTGATGATATTCATAATTTCAAGCGGCCAGTTTGCGTTAAAAGGTGCACGTATAGTGTTGCCTTCCTCATCAGAGAATGATTGAATGAATACCAGTTTCTCAGGAACGATAACTTCTTGATATACAAATTTTCCCCACATGGCTTGGTTTCCATCCGGAGACTTCTGACAACCTAAGAACATGCCACCAGGACGTACATCCATTGTGATAACTTCTAAGGAGTATCCTTGAGGTCCCCACCATTTGCCGAAGTGTTCAGGGTCGGTCCAAACTTTAAAAACCAGTTCCCTGGGGGCATTGAATACACGTGACAGAAGTAAACCTTGTTTGCTTTGCTCGGTCATTTGAATTCCTCCTAAAAAGAAGGGTAGCGGCTGCTACCTTTTCTTTTGTAATTTTTCCAAATAATCCTCAAGCTGATCAAAGCGCTTTTCCCAAATACCCCGGAACGAATCCAACCATTCGTCCATTTCTTGAAGCGGTTCAGATCGTAGTCTATAGATTCGTCGATTAGCCTCCGCCTGAACTTCGACCAGTCCTGCTTCATGCAGTATCTTTAAATGTTTGGAAGTCTGGGGTTGCCGGATATGAAGACGTTCAGCAATCTCATTAACGGTTAAAGGACCTTCTCGTAACAGTTCGACAATCTGTAATCGGTTAGGTTCGGCTAGTGCGTTCAACGTTGTCTGTTTCATATGACCCTACCCCCGATCTTGTTACTACAACGAACTTGATGCTTGAACTAATAGATCGGCTAGCAGATCAAAGTCCGGAGTATCATCTTTTCGAATTTTAAGCCATTTCCGTTCGGGCGGACCTTCGAAATGTTTCGGGACGTCTAGATTTGTTGTGTTCATGATCATAAAGGCAATTGCATCTTTGGATGGCGAAATCACGGCTGCATAATGTCCGTTTTTTAGAAAATGCGGTTTTTTGTACTGAATCCGTTCTTCTACCTCCGGAATGGCTTCAAGGACCATAAGTCGAAGCTTTTTGCTGACTTCTACTTGCCAAGGCAGACTAAGGTTTTCGATGAACGAAATTACTTCTTGGCTCATATCGCATCCCTCCTTATGTGTAAAGATTAACCAACGATTGATTACAATATACCACCATGGGAATATTCCTGTAAATGGATATTTATGAGATACGGCATTCGAAACTGCGTATAACAAGGTAGGTTGAAGCTTAATCCCATGCTGCACCAGTAGAATGAATTCGCTGTGACCCTTAGATCATAAGAGAAACTCCGGTAAATGAATGCTGGGGGATTATTATGGCTTATCAGATATTTTTGAATCGAAGGATTGACAATTTAAGTGAGGAGATATAATATCATACCGTATAAATCGTAATTATTACGATTAAGGAATGGAGGAAGTTCGATAGATGAATAGTAACAATAGGATTCCTGTCACAGTGCTCAGCGGGTACCTCGGATCAGGCAAGACGACGGTCCTAAATCATGTGCTTCATAATCGTGATGGATTGAAGGTTGCGGTCATTGTAAATGACATGAGCGAAGTGAATATTGATGCGGATTTGGTTCGAGGGGAAGGAAGCCTGTCCCGAACGGATGAGAAGCTGGTTGAAATGTCTAACGGCTGTATCTGCTGCACGCTCCGGGAAGATCTGGTACAGGAAGTTCAGAAGCTGGTACAGGAGAACCGGTTTGATTATATTCTCATTGAATCGACGGGTATTAGCGAGCCCGTGCCCGTTGCGCAGACCTTTGTCTATCCGGATGAGGTGTCCGGCGTCCAGTTGTCCGACCTAGCCCGGCTGGATTGTATGGTGACGGTTGTGGATGCAAACCGTTTTTGGAAAGACTTCTCTTCGGGTCAAAGCCTGCTCGATCGGAAGGAAGCGCTGGGCGAAGAGGATACACGGGAAGTCGTGGATCTGTTGATTGACCAGATTGAAATGTGTGATGTACTCCTATTAAACAAATGCGATTTGGTGAGCGAAGACGAATTGGCCAAGGTGGAAGGCATACTTCGTAAGCTTCAGCCCAGCGCAAAAATCATACGTACTGAGAAGGGACAAGTCGCCCCTGCGGAAATTCTGAATACCGGTTTATTCGATTTTGAAAAAGCCAGTCAGTCCCCCGGCTGGATTCAGGAGCTTCAGAAGGAAGAGCATGTGCCGGAAACGGATGAATACGGCATCAGCTCTTTTGTTTATCGGAGAAGAAGACCGTTCCATCCGGAGCGGCTGGCTGATTTCATGAGTGATTGGCCGGAAGAGATCGTACGCGCGAAAGGGATTGCTTGGCTGGCTGTGCGTGAGGATGTTGCGGCAAGTCTAAGTCAGGCGGGTCCTTCCATTCAGTTTGGGCCTGCAGGTTATTGGGTGGCTGCTTTAACCGAGCAGGAGCAGCAGGAGCTGCTTCAGAGTGAGCCGGATGTGCAGCGAAAATGGGATGGCGTCTGGGGAGATCGGATGACCGAGCTTGTGATGATTGGGATACGGATGGAGCAGTCACGAATCGAGCGGAAGCTGGATGAATGTTTGTTGACTGATCAGGAAATGCAGCTGGATTGGTCGACCTTTAACAATCCGCTGCCATGGATGGCTATCGAAGAGCTATCGCTGTAAGGTTTAGGATATGTTCCCCTTTGAGTAGACTGTGCAGAAGAAGACGCTACAGACGATACAGTTTACTTAAAGGGAACTTTTTTATGGGAGAGTTTATAAGATAGAATCCGAAGAAAATAGGGATATATCCATTTAATAAAAAAAGCCAAACTCGTCTGAACGAGTTGGCTTTTAAAACGTGACTGCAGTCTGTTCATTATTTGTTTATCGGTTGGCCAGCATATGCTTGGACATTTAGCGGAGCTGTCAGGTATTTTGGAGCTTTAGCTACAAATGCCTGAAAATGGCTGCTCGCATTGTGGAGCCCCACAGCCTCCTGGTCTTTCCACTGTTCAACCATGAGATACGTGTTATCCTGCTCCGTATCTTTAAGCAGCTTATACGATTCATTTCCTTGTTCCGCGCGGGATGCCTCGATAAGTTCTTTTACGGATTCCAGAAATTCTGCCTCTAGTTCACGGTTTACTTTCATTTCTGCATGAATAATAATCATCGCTATGACCTCACTTCCACTCTGCAATTCGATCAATAGGAAGACGGGTCGTCAAACGCGCTTCTTTGGCAGCTTTACCTACAGAGATGAGCATTACCGGCACATAACGTTCTTTCTCCATACCAAATGCCTCTGCAATCCGGGATTTGTCGTATCCGCCAATGGGGTTCGTGTCATAACCACGGGCACGAGCAGAAAGCATGAGCTGCATGGAAACCAAGCCGCTATCTATAAGGATCATTTCACGGAAAGACTGTGCCGGAATACGTCCGAAGAGGTCGGTATAGTTTGCCATCATTTGATCTTTAATCTCTTGTGGCAGATAACCGCGTTCCACAGCGCTACCCATAATTTCATCTGCATTGTCGAATGCGTTCATATCTCCAAATACAGCAATGACTGCGGAAGAAGTTGAAACTTGCGTTTTGTTCCCTGGTGCAAGCTCTTCAAGCGTCGCTTTACCTTCTGGGCTATCAACGACAAGAAATCTCCAAGGCTGAAGATTAACGGATGACGGAGCCAAAGTCGCTTCTTCCAAAATTTCAGTCATTTCTTCACGGCTGATTTTGACCGATGGGTCGTATACCCGCACAGAGCGACGGGAAGTAATAATTTCTTTATAATTATTGTTTAGGGAAGTTACAGTCATGATATTCTCTCCTTTAATCTCTATAAGTTAATTGGTCTTACTTGGTTCTTTCATTTGTTGAATCTGGCTGTTCAGCTTCTGTAGAGTTTGAACAAACGCAAGTCGTTCTGATTCCGTAAGGTCTGCCTGCAGTTCCTCCATAAAGCGATCTTTCTCTGCCTTAAACGCTGCTACTTTACTTTTGCCCACTTCGGTTAGCTGAACCAACGTAATCCGGTTGTCATTCTCACATCTGGTTCGGAGAAGTATTCCTTCCGCTTCCAACTGCTGAACATGACGGGTCACCGCAGCTGGATCAATAGACACTGCCTTCTGCAAATCCGATTGGCTAATTTGGCCCCCCGTCAGTTTGCATAGGAGTTCGAGCCGATTGGGACTAACTCCAGCACATCGTTCAAACCGGGTCGAAATATGCTTGTTTAAATGCATCAGCAAGTACAGCAGGTCTTCCGTATGGCACGTAGCGATTATAAAGACCCCCTTTAATTCATTGACTCATCAATGTTTGATGGGTCAATCATATACCTTTGTTTTCTGAAAATCAAGTCTTTTGCATAAAAAACTGAATCGGATTTCATGTATAATAGGAAGTAGATTCCTAATTCATAGGTTTGAGGAAAGATTTGTTTTCATGGAGAATGTAATGCTAATGCATGAACAACATAAATCAGGAGGACAAGGTTATGGCAAAAGCAAAAGTTCCAAAGAGACCCACTAGAGATGAGTTTGTACTGGAAGAGCTCGGAAATCAGCTTACGGAAGCTTACCAGGAGGAATCGGTCATCGTACTGACAGTCTGGGGATGGGAAGAGGCAGTCCGCGGACAAATCGATCAAATGGACTCCCGCACAGGGAAGGTGCACATGAAAGAGAATGGCGTCATTACGAAGGTTCCTTTTATGGACATTATGGAAGTGAATTATCCCAGGGACTAATCAGAATGATATCGAAAAAGGAGATCCTGCGAGGATCTCCTTTTCTATATCTCCGTCTATCTAACCATCCATCCAGCTGTCATTGCACCACGCCACTGAGCAAGCCTTCCCACTCCTGAACCATGCGATTTTTATCCAGACGATGGCCAATCAGCGTAAGATATCCGCGTTTCAGCTGCAGCGTGCTTGGCTTACATTCAAGCTCTGAACCCGCCCACTGAACTAGAGAGGGACCCGTCGAGAGATGGATGTAACCTTTTGCCCGAATCAGGCTGGGGCCAAGTGCAGAGAGAAAAGTTTCGATCACGCTCAACTGAAGCGGGAAGGGGGATGGAGCAGATAAGGTCAAGGTATCCATGCCCGTGAAGGATGTGCTGCTGTGTCCGGACTCTTCTCCGTGCAGATGGCTATGATGGTCATTGGCAGATCTCTCTGGCTGGTGGTGCGCATGCTTGCTGTGATCATCAGTCAACGCTTTGTCTTGCGTACGATCCGCAAGATCTTCTGGCTTCCATTGCGATGTTGGAAACGAATGGCTCGGGTCATTAGAGGGCTCAAGCTGATGCTGAAGCGTCGAAAACACTTCATTCTCATCCAAACGGCTATAGTCGGTTACGGACAGACTTGCCGTCGTGTTTATTTTTCTAATGGAGGTCATGACTTTGTTGATCTGTTTATCGTCGCAGTCCCCCGCCTTATTAAGGATGATCATATCCGCGAAGCTGATTTGTCCCCGCAGGGTACGCACCAGCTCACGACTGGATGCAAAGAAGCTGTTGTACTCGAGAAATTTGCTGCAGTCGGCCAAGGCAATTTTGCGCTGGATTGAGATTCGATCAGCCAGGGACGGATCCTGCAGATCCTCAAGAATCTGTTCAGGATTCGCCACGCCGGTCGTTTCGATGAATATGAGATCCGGCTTCTGATCTAACAGGGTTTGTAATGCTTGACCCAGCTCGTCTCGCCTGGTGCAGCAGATGCATCCGTCGAGCAGCTTCTCAATCGGAAGATCGGGGATTTGGCCGGAAACCGTATCGCCATCCACATCTTGTTCGCCCATCTCATTCATAAGCACGGCGGTTCTCCACTGCCGCTTGGCGGCATATTCCAGCAGTCTGAGCAGCAGCGTGGTTTTGCCGCTTCCCAAAAATCCGCTAATCAATACAACGGGTATCTTGTTCATTAATTGATCTCCTCCTTGGTCTCGTTATCATTCGAATACAGCTCGTCAAACTCCGCGACGGAGTCCGGATTCGTGAAAATGTAAGGGGATGCCGGCTGCTCGATCGGCTGAATCTGCTCCGCTTGAATTTGCAGAGTCTCTTTACCTTTCAAGGTGGCGACCTGGATCGTGCCATCAATCTGGACCCACGTATCATCAGCGAACGACGCAGCATTCGTGCCGCGCACAAGAACCCCGAACGGTACGGCGTCTGCCGTGCAGCACATCACGAGGAATCGGCTGACGGCAAAGGTATCCTCATTCATCTGTCCGTCGCGGAAGACGAAACCTTGCACCGAGATGGTTTTTCCTTGAAAATGCTCTTTGTACATATCCATGGCCCCGACGGTTTCCGAGAAAATGTCCGGTTCCACCTTAATGACGGGCAGCGTATATAAGCGCTTGGCAAGCTCTGCAAACTCCACACTATAGATGTCCTTGGCAACGAATCGTTCGTTCAGAGCAATATTTTCTTCTGCTCCTTGATCCATGCCGGGTAATTGCTTATCCGTGCCTAAAAAGGCGGACGTGTTGCGGTCATCGGTTTTACGCCGTACATCGGGATTCGGATAGGTGTAGATCATTCCTTTTTTGGCTGCCATATCGCTGCCCAGGGCTTGGTCCGGCAGGAGCAGGCCAAACAGCAGCGGCACCGTGAATAACCCGTATACCGTTACGTTTTTGACAAGGCCGGTAGGCAGGGGACGCTCGCAATCACACACCTCTCCGGAATCGCCCGCAAGGGAATGCCACATCATCCCGAATGCAATGAACAACAACGGAACCGGGCAGAGAAGCAGCAGGGTCTGCATATGAGGCGCAAGGTAATACTCGAGCGAATCTGAAGCATTCAGATGCATGATATAAGCGGCGAGAGCCGCAACAAGCAGCGACCGGAGCGTATAGTGAATCCGTATCCTCAAACTGGACTTCATCCTCCCAATCACCTCCAATCTCAAGCGGATACCTGTTGATCCTAAACGGTCCCGGTAATCTCGTTTGGTTTTTCGTCAATCTTTCATCCTTAGGCAGCTATCCACCCAAAAGAGCGTTGACGGCTACAGAGCCGATGAAGACAAGCGTCATCACCAGCAGGCTTAAACCGATCACGAATTTGGTCTTAAAGGTAGTCGACAGCATGAGCAAGCTTTTGAAATCCAGCATCGGGCCGAGCACGAGGAAGGATACGAGCGGACCTACGGACCCCATCATGAACAGGTAAGATGCGGTGGGACCGTTCCCCAATGCCAGCAGCTCTTCTCTAGGAATGAAGGATTGGATGCAGGCTGTCAGGAATGCGCCAAGAACCAGGTATTTGCCCATTTCGAGCAATTCGTCTCCGGCGTGGACAAACAGGCTTCTCCAGGTTTTGGGATGCTCGTGCAGCTTGCGTTCACCAACGGCGGAATCTTGTTCGGAAAACTCTTGTAAGGAACGCTTGAGCGGGTTGTTCCTTGAAAAAACATAGACAAGCAAACCTACCGTTACCGCGACTGCAAAAGCCAGTCCCATCCGGCCGATCGTCACTTCGGGATGCGAATGGAAGGCCATGGTCGTTGCAGCGAACACAATGGGGTTCAGGATAGGTCCGCTGAGAATAAAGGTTACAGCGATGTAGGCAGGCATCCCCTTGAGCATCAGCCTTCGAACGACCGGGATCATCCCGCATTCACAGATGGGAAACACGATCCCCAGCATGGAAGCGAACAGGACGCCGATGACCGGATTTTTGGGCGTGATCCGACGCACCCACTGTTCTTTAACGAACAGCTGAAGAAGGGACGACAGCAGCACTCCAAGCAGCACAAAAGGAAGCGCCTCAAGGAAAATGCCCGTAAAAACCGTTTTTACCTGCTGTATATCACGGCTTGATATTAGACTTGAATCGTTCTGCAGCCATATCGTCAAGACCGGTATCACGAAGACAAGCGGAATCATGAAGGGCAGCATTTTGAAGATTACCGGATATTTCATTCAGGCCTCCTGGAGCGAATTGTTCTTAGGACATTCTATGCTTGTACCATCGGCAACATACTAGATTCTTGTAAATTAATCAAAAAGATTACGATTTAATATGTCAACTTCATGATCGGTAGCGCGAAGTGCAAAGTCGTGGTATATTTAAAAAAAAGTTATCTGTGTGTTACTGGCGTAGCTTGGGGTACCAAGAGGGAGCACATAGGATCATATGCCGTACGCCTGGGCAAGAGGTAAGGAGACGATCAGTCGCCTTGCCTCTTTATGTTTTTAATACAATGGCGAAGGAGCGGATTAGCATGAGTAAGGAACCCGTAATTTTGGATGGAAAAAAGGTATCCGATGATATTAAGGCAAAGCTGGCGGTGAAGGTACAGGAATTGAAGCAGCACGGGATAACGCCTTGTCTGGCAACGATTCTGGTTGGC
The DNA here is from genome assembly GCF_049893405.1 of Paenibacillus sp. Dod16. Classification (NCBI taxonomy): domain Bacteria; kingdom Bacillati; phylum Bacillota; class Bacilli; order Caryophanales; family Paenibacillaceae; genus Paenibacillus; species Paenibacillus sp. Dod16. Next base: position 207,867 of record NZ_JBNDYG010000028.1, on the reverse strand, counting down.
GATGATCCTGCTTCTGCGACCTATGTGCGGATGAAGGGAAATGCTTGCGAGCGGCTTGGCATCATATCCAAGAAAGTGGTGCTGGAGACATCGACCTCGACTGAGGAGCTGATCGCCGCGATACAAGAGCTGAACGAGGATCCGAATGTCCACGGTATTCTGCTGCAGCATCCGGTGCCGCATCATATCGATGAACGGGCGGCTTTTGATGCCATAGCCATTGAAAAAGACGTGGATGGAGTAACCACGCTCGGTTTCTCGCAAAATGCGTTTGGTTTTGCCGATTATCCGTCTTGTACGCCTGCCGCGATTATTTCGATTATGGATTATTATGATCTGCCGATCGAAGGGAAGCATGCCGTGGTGGTCGGACGCAGTCCGATTCTGGGTAAGCCGGTATCGATGATGCTGCTCAATCGCAATGCTACCGTTACGATCTGCCACTCGAGAACGAGGAACCTCGGGGAGCTTGTGTCCCAGGCGGATATCGTGGTTGCGGCCGTAGGCAAACCTAATTTCATTCAAGGGAGCTGGATTAAGCCGGGTGCCGTTGTATTGGATGCCGGCTACAATAAAGGGAATATCGGCGACTGCGATTATGAAGCCTGCGCGAAGGTGGCATCTGCGATTACACCGGTACCGGCAGGTGTCGGCCCCGTTACGATTGCTACATTGCTGAAGCATACCGTCGAATCGGCCGAGCGAACCGTGCAAGACTAAAGGAAAGCCACAGACCATTTGCATATGAATTAAGATGCGCCCATGAATAAATCCCCTTCGAATCGGTTCATTCCTAATAAGAGTTCTGGAGCTTGGAAAAGATATGGCTCCTGCCATAATAGGCTTGGAGTCTCCATTTCACGGATGCCTGGACGTCATGGTATAGTTAGGAAAAAGCGAAAACGAAGGGGAGAGATTCATGCACAAACGAAACAGGATCCATTGTGCTGCCCAACTAGGAGCTGTGGAGGACCATCTGTTCGTTGCAGCGCCGCAAGCGGCTCCCGGGAGCACCGAATGAAGAACACGATTGCAGATATTGCCAAAAAAGCCGGGGTTGCCAAAAGCACGGTCTCCCGTTTCTTAAACGGAGGTTCCGTCAGCAATGCAACACGCCAAAAAATTGAGCTGGTCATTCAGGAAACCGGTTATATTCCGAATTCGTTTGCACAGAGCTTGAAAGCGAAGAAAACCAGCATGATCGGCACCATTGTACCGCGTCTGGATTCATTCTCAGCATCGCAGACCGTTGCCGGCATGGATGAAGAATTAAGGAAACACGGTTATCAGCTTCTTATTATCAATGCAAGCCAGGACTTATCCAGGGAGATTGAAGCGCTGTATGATCTCGCCAGGCAAAAAATATCTGGCATTATTTTATTTGCGACTCAAGTGACGGATACCCATCTTGCCGCGATTCAAGAGATCGGCATCCCTGTCATCCTGTTAGGACAGCAGCATAAGGATGTTCACAGCATGATTTATAACGACTATGCCGCGGGTTATGACATGGGCCGGTATGTGCTGTCCAAGGGACATCGCCATATTGCCTATATCGGGGTGACGGAACAAGACGTTGCTGTCGGAGTTCAGCGGAAGGAAGGGTTTCTGAAAGCGGTAAGCGAGGATAGTGAGGCGAAAGCGGATCTCTATGAGAGTGGATTTAAGATGTCGGATGGTGTAAAGACCGCATGGTCCATTTTTGAGTCGAACCGAACGCTGCCAACTGCCGTGGTTTGCGCTACTGACAATATCGCGTTAGGCGTTATGAAAGCGGCTCATATGAAGGGCATTCAAATTCCGAACGAACTCTCCGTTACCGGATTTGGCGGATACGACGTAACCGAGGTGATTCATCCTGGATTGACAACGGTTAAATATGGATATTCCCAAGCGGGCCATCTCGCCGCACAGCATATAATGAAGCTGGTCAACGACGAGCCTGTGGATTTCCTGACGGTTATGAGCTGCGATATGATTCATCGCGAAAGCGTTGACAATCTAAAATAGGTATTTTATACTGAAAATAACGGAACCGGTTCCAATACTGCTTTTGCCTGGTATTGGAGCTGAGTTCATTATTTTTACTCCTGATTGGAACCGGTTCCACCATAGGTGAGTTAGGCTGATGTTCACGCATAGCATGATCAGTTAGATTTTTTTAGTAAGCCCATTTATAAGGAGAAGAGATATGGACAGAGAACTGAAATACCGACGCCTGGATCAGGCTTCTCCCGAAGAGCTTTCCTCCTTAAAGGAGAAAGTGAAATTAAGCGAATGGAGGCAGAGGTTTCACATACAGCCCATCATGGGCTTGCTGAATGACCCTAACGGGTTTTCTTATTATAACGGGGAATATCACTTATTTTATCAATGGTTTCCGCTGGGTACGTATCACGGCTTGAAATACTGGTACCATACATCCTCGAAAGACCTCGTGCATTGGCAAAACCAAGGCATCGCCATTGAACCTGGCCACCCGCAGGATGCTTATGGCGCTTACTCGGGCAGCGGAATCGTGAAAGACGACAAACTGTATCTGATGTATACCGGAAATGCCCGGGATGAGGAATGGAACAGGCAATCTTATCAATGCATGGCCGTGATGAACCGCGATGGATCGGTCACGAAGCTCGATAAGCCGCTGATCGACCATGTGCCGGACGGATATACCGAGCATTTTCGGGATCCGAAGGTATGGAAAGACGAAGACATGTACCGGTTCGTTATCGGCGCCCAAAGGGGCGATCAGACAGGAACGGCTGTCGTATATGAATCACCGGATTTGCTGGATTGGACCTGCAAAGGGGAAATCCAAACCCGTCTTGAACATTTCGGCTATATGTGGGAGTGCCCCGATTATTTTGAACTGGAAGGACGGGGCGTGCTGCTGTTTTCGCCGCAGGGGCTGAGTCCGCAAGACGACGAATACCGGAACATTTACCAATCCGGCTACATCTCGGGCAAGCCGCTGGATCGGGGCACGCTGGAGTTTGAACACGGCTCCTTTTACGAGCTGGACAGAGGTTTTGATTTCTACGCACCGCAGACCATGCTGGACGAGCAAGATCGGCGCATCATGGTAGGCTGGATGGGTATGCCGGAGGTCGTCTATCCAACCGACTCGCATGGCTGGGCGCATTGTTTGACTCTTCCGCGTTCGCTCTCGTTCCGTGAGGGCAAGCTGATTCAGCAGCCGGTCCCCGAGTTGGAAGTGCTCCGCGATAAGGCCATGGAAGCAGCGGATACACTTTACAGCGAAGTGAAGAGTTATGCAGGAGTTGAGGGGACCGTATTCGAGATGATATGCGAGTTCCATGCGATCGAAGCGGACGCCGTTGGCATTGAATTTCGAGCAAGCGAAACGGAGCGGACGGTCATCTGGTATGACGCTCTCAGGCAAAAGGTTACACTGGATCGCTCATCATCGGGTGCAACGATTGTAAGTGATTACGGAACGACACGAACCTGCATGCTGCATGCCAAAGCAAACTCGATCAAATTTCATCTTTTTGTGGATATTTCTTCGGCAGAGGTGTTCGTTAATGATGGCGAAGAGGTATTTACGAGTCGGATATTTCCAAAACGGGACAGCCGTCATATACGATTTTTCGCAACAAACGGCAGCGCCGGCTTGAAGGTCAAGAAGTGGGATCTTGCCCAAGCCGTAAAAGATATAGAAGGGGATGAATGAACATGGCAGCGGATAATCGGAAAATTGCAAGGCAGGTAGTGGAAGCCATCGGCGGCAGGGAGAACATCGCTTCCTTTGCTCACTGTGCTACGAGACTGCGAATTATGGTTCACGATCAGAAGAAGATTGACCAGAAGAAGGTCGAAAATATTGATAAGGTCAAAGGCGCTTTTTTCAACTCCGGCCAATATCAGATCATTTTCGGAACAGGAACCGTCAATCAGATTTTTGAAGCGGTCGAATCCCTGGGAATGGAGAGCACAAGCAAGGAAGAACTGAAATCTCAGGCTAAAAAGTCGGGGAATCCGTTCCAGCGGGCGATTCGTACGTTCGGTGATGTGTTTGTGCCGATTATCCCGGTACTGGTCGCCACTGGCTTGTTCATGGGATTACGGGGACTTCTGACCCAGGACACCGTGCTTGCCTGGTTTGGTGCGACACCGGATGATATCTCGGCTAATTTTCTGCTCTTCACCCAGGTATTGACGGATACGGCTTTCGCTTTCTTGCCGGCCTTGGTGGCCTGGTCCGCATTTAGAGTGTTCGGGGGCAGCCCGGTGCTCGGTATCGTCCTGGGTCTGATGCTGGTGAACCCGGCTCTTCCCAACGCGTACAGCGTGGCGAACGGCTCGGCTGAGGCACTCATGATATTTGATTTCATTCCGGTCGTAGGGTATCAGGGCTCGGTTCTGCCGGCATTCTTCATTGGACTGCTGGGCGCGAAATTCGAGAGATTTTTGCGAAAACGCATTCCTGAAGCGATTGATTTGATCGTTACACCGTTTCTAACCTTGCTTGTAATGATTACGCTCGGGCTGTTCGCCATCGGCCCCGTGTTCCACTCCCTGGAAGAGGTGGTTCTGAACGCGACGACTTTCTTGCTGGAGCTGCCGTTTGGCATTGCGGGTCTTGTGATCGGCTTCTTCAATCAGATTATTGTGGTCACAGGCGTACATCATATTTTCAATTTCCTTGAAATTCAGCTTCTTGAGAAGACGGGAAGCAATCCGTTTAATGCGATCGTGACTAGCGCCATGGCAGCGCAAGGGGCAGCTTGTCTGGCTGTCGGACTCAAGACGAGAAACAAAAAACTAAAGGCTTTATCGCTGCCGTCCGCATTCTCGGCCATGCTGGGAATTTCGGAGCCGGCGATCTTCGGGGTCAACCTCCGGTACGTCAGACCGTTCGTGATCGCCTTGATCGGCGGTGGCGTGGGCGGTTTCATGGCTTCCCTCTTCCAACTGGAGGCAACGGGCATGGCGATTACGGTGATCCCAGGTACGCTGTTATACTTGAACAGCCAGCTTCCTCTTTACATTTTGTGCAATCTGACCGCGATGGCTCTAACTTTTGTGCTGACTTGGCTGTTCGGATTCAATGATAAAATGCTCGATGAGGTTCGATCGGAAGCGAAATAAGCCCTCAGAAGAAGTCCGTCTGCACAAGGCGGACTCTTTTGTTGTCGTTAGATAAAAAAATGACGGCAAATTGCTCTAATGTGTATGTAAATGGTTATCTTGAATTCAACGATATTAAATACCATAGAAACCGTGCTCCTGCGCGGTTTTTTATGTATGATCGGGAAGTGTCCGAAGCGACCTTGCTGAAATTATGGCTTGCTCTGAAATGCTTTTCATCATTTACAATATGGTTACTGGCTAGAATATACGGAAGAGGGGCGAGTTTCATTGAATAAGAAAATCATATTTTTTGATATTGACGGGACGCTGCTGGATCATGACAAGAAAGTTCCGGCTACAACGAAGGAGTCCATTCGGGAGTTAAAGGATGCCGGGCACATCGTCGCTATAGCGACAGGGCGCGCTCCCTATCATTTTGAAGAGCTGCGGGAGGAGCTCGGTATCAATTCCTATGTTTGTATGAACGGTCAGTATGTGGTTCATGAAGGCAAACCGATCTATGGTTATCCATTGGCGCAAGATGCCTTGCAGAAGCTGACGGAGCAGGCCGTTGAGTTTGATCATCCGATCATATATGCCGGCAGTGAAGCCATGAAGATGAACGTAACCGAGCATGTTCATATCGATTCCAGCTGGGGGGAACTGAAACTCACGATCCCTGAATATGATCCGGAATATTACTTGGGCAGAGATATTTATCAGGCCATTGTATTCTGCACGGAGGATGAGGAAGCGGCTTACGTGAACAATTTCGCAGGCCGGTTCGATTTCGTTCGATGGGGTCCTTATGGAATCGATGTGTTGCCGTCCGGGGGATCCAAAGCCGAAGGGATCAAACAATTGATTCAGCTGCTGCACATCGATCTGGAAGATACTATTGCTTTTGGCGATTATCTGAATGATCTGGAGATGCTGTCGTACGTGGGCCACGGTGTGGCGATGGGCAATGCGCCGGAAATCGTCAAGAAGGCGGCCAGGCATATAACCAGGGATGTTGATCAAGACGGTATACAGTACGGCCTCCGTCTGTTGGGTCTACTGGGTAAGGAACCGCAGGAAATCGTGTAGTTATTTTACGATAAAAAGTCATGAGCGTGTCAGTCTCCGTTCCTGAGGGACGATAAGGACTGACATGTTTTCGGTTTGAAGTGCATTTCGAGAAGCGCAGTTTTAACGATGGAACAAAGGAACAACATCGCTGTGAGATGAGAGCATTTAAGAAGGTTATCTTATGACCTGGGACAATCCCGGCCGTAGGATAACCTTTTTTAGATGGAAGTGCAGGTCTTCACGCGGCTTGCTTCCTGGGTTGGCAGACTTACAACAAGTATAATCAAAAAATAATTGTGAATAATTATTAATTGTCTATATACATTAGTGTGTGTCATACAGTATAATCATTACAGGAGTTGATGATATGTCAGAGGATCAAGATATTTTGAACAGTTTGGTGCAGGAGCTTCGACGAGGAACCATCATACTTGGTGTCCTCAGCCAATTGTCGGAACCTCAGTATGGATACTCATTGGTGACCATATTGCAGGAGAAGGGTATCAGCGTGGAAGCGGGTACTCTCTATCCCTTGCTGCGGCGGTTGGAGAAACAAGGCTTGCTGGATAGTGAGTGGGATACGAATGAAGCTCGTCCGAGGAAATATTACATCATAAGTCAGACAGGGAAAGAAATATATCGGCAGCTTTACCATGAATGGAAAAATATGATGACAAGTCTTGAAGGGCTTGTTAATGACAAGGGGGACGTTTAGTAATGGATCTGATTAACAGGTATATTTATGCAGTGACGCAGAAGCTGCCCGAATCACAAAGAGCCGATATTGAAAAGGAACTGCATGGACTCATCGAAGATATGCTGGAAGACAGGGGAGCAGGCGTCGGGATTGCAAGCACTGAGGATGTGGAACAGGTGCTGCTCGAGCTCGGGCCACCCGGGGACATGGCAGCTAGATATAGAGGAAGAGAACGGTATCTCATTGGACCCGGTCTAATTGACAGTTATTGGTCTGTCCTGCGGATTGTATTGTACTCGGTCGCCGTCGCTCTTGGCATCGCGTATATGGTTGATTTCTTTACTAGCTCGGATCCTAACGCCGAGAAGCTCCTGGAGTACTTTGTCTCCTTGCTGAGTGTCGCTATTCACGGGTTCGCATGGGTTACCGTTATTTTTGCCTATATCGAGTATCGCGGTGCTCGGCAAGTTTCCAAAGACGCTTGGAAACCATCCGATTTGCCTGTAATTCCGGAACCAGCGGTTCGGATTAAACCGATCGAGCCGGTGCTGGGCATTCTATTTTCCGTGCTGTTCTTCGTGCTATTTACGTTTTCCATTGACCTGATCGGCTTTCATCGATTCAATGAAAACTCGATTACCATTCCCGTTTTTGAACGAGCTGCATTTGCCAAGTATTTGCCACTGATATGGATTCTGACAGCCTTCAGTATATTCAAAGAAGCCATGAAATTAATCACTAGAAAGTGGACGCCGCAGCTTGCCGTCGTTCATGTCATTTTTAATGTGGCATCCGTTATCGTGGCAGTCATTCTGTTCTCCGATATGGCGATTTGGAATCCGACTTTCATGGAGCAGCTAGCGCAGACAGGTCTCGTAACACCGGGAAATGAATCGTACGACATCGTAAAATCAATTTGGGATCGATCCAGAGATGGTCTTATTTACGTCATCGTGATCATTACTCTTATTGATACCGTGTCCGTTCTGATGAAGTGGTTTCGGCGGAAGGAAGGAAATACAGCGTTAACCAAATAAAGACATAAGTGTTGAAGTAAAGGGTGTCCCAAAAGATCTTGGATCTGGCGGGATGCTCTTTTTTTTTGCTATTAGGAGACACTCCGTATACGGATCGTTCCATGAACGACACGCAGCTTGATGGATAAGCATAGGATAAGGAACGAAGCAAATAATTTTTTTGACAAAAATGTGAATGATATGTGTCAAAATTATGTACAATGGTGTTATAATAAGGTAAGAGTTAAATGAAAACCCTTACAGAATGAACGGAGCTGATTATGATGAAATACGCAATCCATTACTCTACGAGAATGAAAGACGTTATTTTATTTTCCTTTGTCATTAGCATTATCCTGTTTCAGGTAGCTACCTTGACCCAATATTCCTATCCTGTCCTATTCTATATGCAGATGGCGGTGAATGTCGTTGTTGTTGCGGCGCTAGCAATTGAAGGGTATGCCCGATTGGTGAAACGGGAAGTGAATATACAGGAGAATTCGGATACGATTACAATCAATGGCGTGGAGATTCATGCTGATCAGATTCGTGAGATCAAGGTTTCCGGATGCCATAAAGCCGCATTCCAGATAAACCTTAAGAACAAGAACGTGAATCCGATGTATTGCTGCTTTAAATTTGAAGAGAAGAATTGTGAAGGGATTCGGAGTCTTACGCGTTGGGCCGAGCGGAACCAAATTTCCGTGCGTAAGGTGGGACCGCAAACCCGTTCCGGGTTGGTACTCACATCAAACCACTATTAGCCTAAATTATATTATGAATAGAAGCATTTGAACCTTAAAAGAATGGGTTCAGGTGCTTTTTTGTTGTAGTTGTAGACGAAGGGGGGGACCGGGCATCCGTATCTATAGGAACTGCTATTTTTAACCCATGTTAAGATCCTGTTTCAATGCTGGATAAAACAAAAAGCATGGGCCTGAATTCTCAGGTCCATACTGTTGTTTGATTCATTAAACAGGCGTTCTCGTAAAGTTTGTAACTTAGCTGCTGCAGCCGCCGCCACAGCCACCCCCGCAAGAGGATCCGCTGCTGCAGGATGAACCGCTGCTGCAAGAGGATCCATCACCCGAATCGGATCCGCCGGACCCGCATGCCGAGGCGTAGGTGCATGAGGAGCTGCTGTTATTTTTATGAAGCTCGCGCTCATCAGGGATCATATGGTCACCAAATTGTTCCGGTGCGTTCCAGGCAAAAAAGACGGCCGCTGCCAGGAGCATATCGCTATTTTGGAAATTGACCGACTTCTCTTGTCGCGCCGGCTTCTCTTGGGCGATTCGAACCCGATCCTGCAGATCCTGGATGATCGCATCAATGGCCGTGCGAGCTGCAGGAATCTTCTCATAGGTCCAGGGATTAAAACGCTTCTGTCCATGATTCACGGTGAAGTGGAGGGAAGTTACGGCCTCCAGTTCTTCGCGCGGCAGCGGGACGCGGAAGAAAGCTCCCCATAGTTTGGCGCTGTATTCATGCCAGCCGAATAATTGTACATATACCGTATCAAACCACGCACGTTCATTCGGAATAGGCACATGCTCGCTTCCGGTGTTTGGAGCGTGGTGAAGCATTTTGCCAAGAAAGCGTTCCGAGAATTGTTGGTACTCGTATGTATACATCAGCATTTCATGCCATACTTCATCCACGTCTTTGCTGAACATCGGGACACGATCCAGCACGGCGCACATGATAAAGAACCGTTTAAGCTCCTGCCATCTCCATTCATACTCCTGTTCGGACAGATTCGGATGCTCACTCATCACTCGTTGCTTCAGCATGTGCTGATAGGTGTAGGGCAGCGCAGCCTCGAGCCTGCCGACAAGGTCACTCGCCGAGCTTCCTGCCTTGACGATCGGCGGCAGCTCGGGTATTTTCCCGCGTCGGAGCTTATTCCCTTTGGGGAGCTGCTGACTGCTGTGTTTGCGTAACGAGCGTTTCACGAAATAAGAAATAATACATACATCCACCGCAACAAATAAAATAATCAGTATCCAGGTTGTTGAGTTCATTACATGTTCCTCCTGTCTTTATAGTGTTCGGAGGTCGGCTTATTATTTCTCTCCTGAGTAAATTATGGCAAATGTGATGCGTGTTGGCAATTGAAATTGGAGAAGATCATAACTTGAATTTAGGGGCTTCTTTATGATACATTCCGTGTGTGTCAAGCGAGTGTTTGATCATGGAGCCATGATCTCGAAGGATGGCAATTACGTTTACTTTAGGAGCATACATATGTTAACAGGTTGGAAACTATCCGTATTAGGTATTCTTGTTGTAGGCATTACCGGCATCGTTGCGTCTGTTACCGGTCTGATCGAGCCCGGCCGGGCGGTAGCGCTATTCGTTGTATTCGTACTATTTATAGGGGCGCTGGAGCTGCTGGAACGAATCAAGAGCCGCAGAAAGAAGAAGTGGGAAGTGCGATCTTCCAAATAAAAATGCACAGACAGCAAGGAGGGAGCTTGTGAATTGGGTAGCTGTACAGCCGTACTACAAAATCAACCGAGTGGTGGATGGTATCGAACAACGGACGGAAGAGCAGGGGCGGGAGATGTTCCTGTATGAGGATCGTATCGTAACGAAATACCGGGAGTTCCCGATCCAGCAGGTCTTTGATCTGTCGTATCGGCCTATGGGAGACGGCGGTGGTTTCTTATATTTGCACACCCAGCAAGGCGTGTATTCGTACACGGTAAAGGATGATCCAGGTTCTTTCATATCGGCATTTAAAAATCTCTAATGGCATGATCCATAATTAAAACTGGTCTCAGGTCCAGTTCATCTCCTCGCCTACAGCACGTTTGCGAAAGCCACGTTGTCATATAAGCTGATACTATATTCTAGGGACGGATTAGGGGGACAGGAGTGGATACGCTATTAGATTTTATTGAACAGATCGGGCACTACGCATTATTCCTCGTATTGTGCCTTGGATTGGTCGGTCTTCCTGTGCCTAATGAAGTTGTGGCAATGACAGGCGGAGCGTTAGCGGCATCCGAGATTTTAACGCCGGTTCCGTCTTTTATCATGACCTTTCTTGGCGTGTGTTCGGGATCGACGGTAGGTTACATGCTTAGCCGCTTTACCGCGAGCAAGCTGTTAAACCGCGCCCAGGAAAAGTCGAAGATACGCCAGTTTCTCGATGTATCCGAACGGTTGACCCGTCAATATGGCAATTACGCCATATGCATCAGCGCTTTTTTGCCCATTCTGCGCAACGTCACTCCTTATGCGGTTGGCATGAAGGGGATGCCGTATCGCAGATTTGCGGTGTATTCGTATTCCGCGTCCTTTGTATGGACCATCGGTTATTTCTCTTTGGGCATGTTTGTCGGAGATCAGGTCGTCGATCATATTGGGGCTCTGATTGACCGGTATGGATATTATGCGGCGGGAATTGTCGCGGTGCTGGCCATCATTCTGATCATTTCATGGGTAATTCGAAGAAATAAACGAAGCAAGGGGAATAAAGAAATTCAGTTTCACGGATAAATGCCGTATGCCTGTTTCATTAGGGCTCTTCCGGCAGGGGCTCGGGTGACGTTCGAATGATTTTTACGTATTCTCGGGGTAAGAACCATGGGGTTTCTTGAATTTGATAAACTCTGGTTGACGAGTTGTCTTGTTGATAGCCGGGATGCGTACGTATATTCGTTAAGATGGCGGCTGCCAAAATTGCAAGAAAGATGAAAGCGCAAACAGCCGCTTTTTTGATCATCATGGGAATCACTCCTTTACATACAGTGATTTCCCAAAGGTCCTCTTTTCATTCCAAGATACCTTTGACAAAGCTTTGATCTCAAGATATACTGATTTTCAGTGTGATTCGAAAAAATACCATATGGTTTTACCTGGAGGAGCCTGCCATCAACGGGCTCTTTTTGTGTTTTTTTGGAGTTATACCTAAATAATGGGGAAATACTACTAATGAAGGAAAAATCGGACTATAGGAGGAGTAGACTTTGTCTTTGCTGCACATCGCCGTCATGGCACCTTTTATTGTAGCGCTTGTGGTTATGTTGACCTACAAGCTCATTGGCCGTGTCCACACCGGATGGGTCATTTTGCCGGTACCGGTTGTCCTGTTCGCCTATTTTTTAGGACTTATCCCAACCATTCAGGGAGGTGAACAGCTTCAAGCTGTTCTGGAATGGATTCCAAGCGTGGGAATAAACTTTACCGTTTATTTGGATGGATTAAGTTTGATTTTTGCACTTTTAATATCCGGTATTGGTTCACTTGTTGTACTGTACTCCATCTTCTATATGGATAAGAACAAGGAAGCAGTCCACAAATTTTACATTTATCTGCTTCTGTTCATGGGAGCCATGCTTGGTGTCGTACTCTCCGATAACCTGATGGTGCTGTACGGTTTCTGGGAACTGACAAGCATCTCGTCATTCCTGCTGATTGCATTCTGGCATCATCGCGACCGCTCCAGATACGGAGCTTTAAAATCCATGCTGATCACCGTATTCGGCGGACTTGCCATGTTTGCAGGATTTATTCTCCTATATATCATGACAGGCTCCTTTAGCGTGCGGGAGATCGTAGCTAATGTGGGAAGCATTGCGGGAGACGCGCTGTTCATTCCGGCCATGATTCTGATTCTGCTGGGGGCATTCACCAAATCCGCTCAGTTCCCGTTCCATATTTGGCTGCCGGATGCGATGGAGGCACCGACTCCGGTTAGTGCTTATCTGCACTCCGCTACCATGGTTAAGGCCGGTATTTATCTTGTGGCACGTTTTAGCCCGGTGTTTGCCGGTCAAGCCTCCTGGTTCTGGATCATTGCGATTACGGGCTTGACCACGCTGATCTATGCTTCGATCCGAGCGATCAAGCAGACGGACCTGAAAGCGCTGCTGGCATTCTCCACGATCAGCCAACTGGGGCTGATTATGAGCTTGCTCGGTCTTGGCTCTGCCGCAGCTTATTATGGGGGCGGCGTGGATACGCTGCTCTATACGAAAGCAACGACAGCGGCCATCTTTCATCTGATGAATCATGCGATATTTAAGGGCGCTTTGTTTATGGTCGTCGGCATCGTGGATCATGAGACGGGCACCCGCGACCTGCGGAAACTCGGAGGTTTAATGTCGCTCATGCCGATCACATTCACCGTGGCCGTCATAGGCGCATTTTCCATGGCCGGTCTGCCTCCGTTTAACGGATTCCTGAGTAAAGAGATGTTCTTTACGGCGGTCCTTCAAGCGTCTCAGATGAACTTCTGGAATGCCGAGACCTGGGGTGTGCTGATACCGGTCGTTGCCTGGATCGCCAGCGTATTTACGTTCCTGTACAGCATGATCCTGGTTTTCAAAACCTTCACCGGCCGCTACCAGCCTGAAAAGCTGGAGAAGAAGCCGCACGAAGCACCGCTGGGGATGCTGATTCCCCCGGTTATTCTGGCATCGCTGGCCATCGTGTTCGGACTGTTTCCGAACCTGCTGTCTCATGCACTGATTGAACCGGCGCTGGCCGCCATTCATCCGGGGCTGCTCGTGGCAGAGGATCGGTTCCACGTGCATATCGAGATGTGGCACGGCTGGACAATGGAAATTTACATGACCATCGGAATCATTGTTCTCGGTACCGTTCTGTACAAGCTTCATGGCAGAGCGCGTATCTTGAACACAACGCTTATCAAGCGATTTACACTGAACAATCTGTATGACGGGGGATTGCGCGTTCTCGAAAAAGGCGCCAAATCGCTGACCTCAACCTACATGACAGGTTCGCTGCGTCACTATGTGATTTATATCTTTGTGTTTTTCATAGCCGTTCTTGGCGGAGGTCTCCTGCTGGTCGATCATATCGGATTCGATATGACGGACTACGCACCGATGTCCTTCTATGAGGCCGTTGCCATACTCGGCCTGGTCATTCCGGTCATTGTGCTTCCGTTCGTACGGACACGATTGATGGCGATCATATTAACCGGGGCTGCGGGTTATATGGTGACCTTGTTCTTCGTCCTGTTCCGGGCTCCGGATTTGGCGTTGACCCAGATGGTTGTCGAGACCGTTTCCGTCATGCTGTTCCTGCTCTGTTTCTATCATCTGCCGAAGCTGAAGCGGGAGAAGGTGTCAATGAGCCTGAAGTGGAAAAATCTGCTGATATCTATAGGCGTCGGTGCTGTCGTAACCTTGATCGCGCTGGCCGCAAGCAGCGGCAGAACCTTCGACTCCATTGCGGATTACTTCATTAAAGAGAGCTACAACTCGGCTGGCGGTAAAAATATCGTCAATGTCATACTGGTGGACTTCCGCGGATTTGATACCTTGCTGGAAATTATGGTTCTCGGCATTGCGTCCCTCGGAATCTATGCCTTGATAAAAGTTGATTTGGGTGAAGGGGTTATCGGTGAACGGGATCGTTATGAAGGTGCGTATTTGCCTAATAGCAATGATGTTATCCTGCGAACCATATCCAAGGTGGTCGTCTTTATCGTCGTAACGTTCTCGTGGTTCCTGTTCAACTCGGGACACCATGAGCCGGGTGGAGGATTTATCGGGGGGCTGATGACTTCAGCCGCACTGGTTCTGTTATCAATGGCTTTTGGCATGGACATGACCCGCAAAATCGTGCCTTTCGAATTCCGAAAGGTTACGGCTGCAGGACTCGCCATCGCCCTGCTTACAGGGATCGGTTCCTTTGCCTTTGACGCACCGTTCTTAAGTCATTCCTTCGATTATTTCACCCTGCCATTGCTCGGAGAAACCGAGCTGGCTACAGCGGTTCTCTTCGACCTCGGCGTCTATTTAGCCGTCGTTGGCGTGACGATGACCATCATCAATTCGATTGGGAGGGATAACTGACCATGGAACTATATATGTCACTTGCCATCGGAATTATATTCGCGGTAGGGATTTACCAGATCCTATCCAAAAGCTTGCTGCGGATCATTCTCGGTACATCACTGTTAACCCATGGTGTCCATCTGCTGCTGCTCACCATGTCTAGGCTGAAGACCGGTGCTGCTCCGCTGCTTGGCGAGAAGGCTTCATCCTATGTTGACCCCGTTCCGCAAGCATTGATCCTGACATCCATTGTTATCAGTTTTGGTGTCACATCGTTCTTCTTCGTATTGGCGTACAAAGCGTATCAACGCTTGGGCACGGACAACATGGAGGAGCTAAGGGGGATGGATGATGAATAATGTAATTGTTCTGCCTCTCCTTATTCCGTTAGTTACTGCCGTAATTCTTATTTTTTGCTCCAAATACGTTCGTGTTCAGCGCTGGATCAGTGTGGTCAGTGTCATACTGAACCTGCTTGTGGCGTTGTTCATCGTGAATCAGGTAAACAACGAAGGCATCCAAACGCTTCATATGGGCGGATGGCTGCCGCCTTATGGGATCGTGTTTGTAGCCGATATGCTCGCGGCACTGCTGGTGCTCACGACGATGATTGTGGCAGCCGCCTGTCTGTTCTATTCCTTTCGGAGCATCGGGGAAGAGAGAGAGAAGCATTACTTCTATGCCTTTTTTCAATTTTTGCTGGCCGGTGTGATCGGATCGTTCCTGACAGGGGATCTATTTAACCTGTTTGTCTGCTTTGAGGTCATGCTGATCGCTTCCTATGCGCTGATTGTGCTGGGGGGCACCAAGCGGCAGCTGAGAGAAACCCTGAAGTACATGCTGATTAATATTATTTCATCCACCTTGTTTGTTGCAGCCGTTGCTTATTTGTACGGCACGGTCGGCACGCTGAATATGGCGCACCTGTCCCTGCGCGTGGCAGAAGTACAGCAGGACGGAATCTTGTCGGTCATCGGCCTGTTGTTCCTGATTGTATTCGCTCTGAAGGCGGGCTTGTTCCTGTTCTTCTGGCTGCCCGGTTCCTACAGTGCACCTCCGGCGGCAGTTTCAGCTTTGTTCGGCGCGCTGCTTACGAAGGTTGGATTATATGCGATTATCCGTACCTTTACGCTGATCTTCCATCACGATACCGGCGGCATCCACGCCGTCATTGGCTGGATGGCCGCGGCAACGATGATTTTGGGAAGTTTGGGCGCGGTTGCGTATAAGGATCTTGGACGAATCCTGAATTATAACATTATTATCAGCGTCGGCTTTATCGCCTTCGGCATAGCGTCGGCATCTTCAGATTCCTTGAACGGTGCTGTATTCTACTTGATGCATGACATGATTGCAAAGGCGCTGCTCTTTATTCTCGGCGGAATCATCATTGCCAGTGCGGGTGCTAACAAGCTGAGTGATATGGGCGGCTTGATGAAGCGCCATCCCTTGGTGGGATGGATGTTCTTTATCGTTGCATTGGCTCTGGTCGGCATCCCGCCCCTTAGCGGATTCCTTGGCAAGGTTCTTATCATCCGCGGTGGTTTGAGCGAAGGGCATTATTGGTTGACGGGACTGGCACTGGCATCAAGCCTGGCGGTATTGTATTCCCTGATCAAGGTATTTATGGGGGCATTCTGGGGCGAATCACCCGGGCATACGGAATCGCAGCCAGTCAGAATCCATCGGACAGCTTATGTGGCAGCTATTGGACTAACGGTTATGGTGATTGTCCTTGGGGTGGGTTCGGAGTGGATTTATTCCTACACCTCTCAAGCAGGCGCCGTATTATCCGATCCATCACTATACATTAACGCTGTACTAAAGGAGTAGTGGATATGGGCCATCAAATCCTGTTAAATATCATCATTGCCGTTGTCTGGATGTTCCTGAACAATAACTGGTCCCCCCAGCACTTGATAGTCGGCTATCTGATCGGTATGTTGCTGATTTATCTGTTGCGCCGCTTTTGGCCAAACGATTTCTATTTGCGTAAGCTGTGGTCTATTCTGATGCTGCTGCTTTTGTTTCTAAGAGAGCTGTTTAAATCAAGTATCACCGTCATTGGTCAGATTATAAGACCGAAGCTGAATGTCCGCCCCGGCATCTTCGCCTACGATACGGAGCTTAAGTCCGACTGGGAGATTACGGTCTTATCGTGCCTGATCTGCTTGACGCCAGGAACGCTTACCCTGGAAGTCTCTCGCGATGGTCAGACGCTGTATATCCATGCGATGGATATCGAAGATGTCGAAGAGCTGTCGAATCAGATCCGCGGTACCTTTGAACGCGCGATCAAGGAGGTGACCCGCACATGATCCATGGCATGCTGATAGCCTCATTGGTGATTTTGTCGCTTGCTATTCTGGGCTGCCTGTACCGATTAATCAAGGGACCTTCCATGAACGACCGGATCATGTCGCTGGATACGATCGGAATTATCCTGTTGTCCATGATCGCTGTCCTGTGCATGCTGTTCCGGACATCCGTGTATTTTGATATCATTCTGCTGATCGGAATTCTTACGTTCATCGGAACAACCGCGCTTGCCAGATATATTGAGAGGGGTGATGTCATTGAACGCACAAACGATGAGTCAGATCGGTGAGTTTCTGATCGCGGTGATGGTGCTGCTCGGCGCTTTGCTGGGTGCATTGAGTGCATTCGGCCTTATTCGTCTGCCGGATGTTTACATGAGGTCCCATGCAGCTACGAAAAGTGCCACGCTGGGCGTCCTCTTGATCCTTGCCGGCGCATTTCTGTATTTCACCTTCTACCTGGAGCATGTCAGTGCCAAACTGCTGCTGGGAATCGTATTCGTATTTATTACGGGGCCGGTAGCAGGTCACTTGAACGGGAGAGCGGCATATCGATCAGGCGTGTCCATGTGGGAGAACAGCGTTCACGATGACCTCAAGCCTGAGCTGAAGCGCGAACGTGAGCGGATGCGAGCTTCCCGGAAAGGGGAGCATTCCGAGAAGGGATGACCGTCAACCGTAAACAAGGTCCCGATTGAATGATCGAGAAGATGAGATGGGCTTTCCAAGCATATGGGAAGCCCATTTCTTGTTTCATGTTTGGCTCACGGGTATCATCTCGTGGTAAAATTGACCAAAACAGGTTCGAGAAGCCCTTGGAAATCACGCTGGGAAAGCTGATCCTGAACAAGGAGAATGTGTACAGATGGTATTGGTTACAGATCAAACGAAATTAAGAGAGCTGTCTTCCTTTCTTGCCCGAATGAATGGGGATCGTCATCATCATGTCGGATATTGCGGCGAACAGGAAGGGGAGGTCTACAGCACGCTGCTGGAAGATTTTTCGGAAAATGGCCGGCTGAGCAGCCAGCGATTTACCGTGATCTATGATCAAGATCAGATGGTGGGCGCATTGGGATTCGATGTGGACGAAGAAGAGGGAACTGCTGAAATATGGGGACCTTTTATCGATGCGGAAGGCGAGCTTTGGCATCGATTGGCGAAGGAGCTATGGGTTGATGGAACAATGAAGCTGAATGGCAGCGTAACACGCTATTTCGGATTTTATAATGTAGCTCATCCGTCCGCTGCGAGGTTTATGGAGGACAAAGGGGGAAGAAAGACAGGTGTGCATCATGTGCTGAAAATCCAAAAATCCACCTTGTTAGCGAATACCGCGCCTGGATTGCAGGATATCAGGCCCGAATATTGGGATGAGTTCGAGAATCTGCATGGCACCGCCTTCCCGAATACCTATCTCAGCTCGGAGTCTATTTTGCAGAAGCTGGATGAGTATCACCGGCTCTTCATATTTACGGAAGAAGGCCGTTTCGTCGGGTATGTTTATGTGGAGGGAGACCCGGATTTCCAGGAAGGAAATATTGAATACATCGCGGTATCCGAACAATTCCGGCGCAAAGGCTATGGCGGGCTCCTGCTTGATCAAGCTCTTCATTATTTATTCCAAGTCCTGCAGCTGGAAGAAATCTCGTTATGCGTGGACCAAGACAATGCAGGGGCGCTCCAGCTGTATCATCGTGCGGGCTTTGAGACGGTGCATAAACTGGCGGCTTACGTATTGGAGTGAACATAATGGTTTCCATCACGACCCGTCCATGCATAACAAGACCCGCCCATCCCAGCAACCGGGACCGGCGGGTCTTGTTGCTGATCACGACACTTCCCGGCTGATCTTCATGATGGTAACGGTTTTCCATTTTTTTGCCGGCAAGCCAAAGCAGCCAGAGGACGATGGCCGCGATAAGAATGCGCCAAGGCTGTTGGACAAAGGCTTGCCAGTCATGTCCAATGAATGCCACCATAAAAATCATCACGGATTTACCTGCCATAACGGCTATCGTGAACGTCGTTGCCGATATCGTGCTGATGCCGGATGCGATATTGATCAGTGAGGAAGGCGTGAAGGGGAAGCAGTACAGGATGAAGATCGGCGTAAAGCCCTTTTCTTCGATCCAATGGAAGAAGCGCTGGGATCCCGGCATTCTTTTTTGGATAAGCAATCCAAGCTTGCCTCCCAGCTTACGAACAATCCAGAACACCGTAACGGATCCAAGGCAAACGCCGATCCACGACAGCAGGAATCCCCACCATAATCCATAGGCCGCGGAGTTCCCCATCACCAGTACGATAAGGGGCAGAAAGGGAAGGAACGCCTCTATAAATGGAAGCAAAATACCCGGGATGGGACCCAGCTGCGAGTACTGCTGAAGCCATTCCTGCACTTGATCCATGTCAATTTCTTTCATATGGGTCCACAAGTTCTGAAGCCATTCCAACATGATGAGTAAATCCTCTCCCTGCCTAGGGTAAAATTATGTATTTTCCGGTCGATCACGGATGAAATATATTATAGCATAACCAGAATCAATATTATAAATTGCAAGTATTGAACCGGGAGGAGGGATACAGGAAAAGCTCAAACTCCCCTAAAGCCATGGTGAGTTTGAGCTATATCCTTTATCGGTTCTTATACAGATTGGGCGGGCAGCGCTTCCTTGGTTTCAGGATTTGAATCCGGCGGGAGATCCGGCTCGATCCCGTTCCAATCGATTCGGTTCTTGCTCCGCAGCGACCAGACGATCAATAGGATGATCCCAATAATGACCGAACCGATCGTTACCATATAATTGCCCCAAACCGAAAGGTATTCAATCTCGATGAATGCATATTGGGAGGGTACCACGGCGTACCGGACCATCTCCAGCCAGGCCAGGTGAAAGCCGATGCTCATCCACAGATTGTGGGATACGATGCGGGACAGCTGCAATACCGTACCAAAAGCAACTAAATTGATGATATACTCCACCGTAATCAAATCCCATGTCCCTATTCCTATGGCCACCATGAATGCCGTTACAGCGATAGGCGCAAGCACGAACATTACGACCTGAAGGACCAAAGCAAGCCAGCGCGGAAAACGGGTGTTTAAGTTCCGGTACACATAACCGCGGAAGGTGATCTCTTCTGGAAAGGCTTCATAAAAAAATGCAATTGGGACGTTGATGAGGATAACGAGCATCGTAACGATTGGGAAGTGGAAATCCACGATCCGGAGCCATCCGGCGGCGCTGCCGATCAGCAAGGCTGCTGCCGTGACCAGGGCAAGGAAACCGATGCCGAGAAGGAAATAACGAAAACCGGAAGGAACAGAGCTAAGACCAAGTCCGCTCCAGGGCCGCTGGTCGACATAACGTCTAAGCAGATAAATCAGCGGCACGGATATGCTTGTTGTTACGACGGCAAGGAGGATTTGGAGCCCGAGGGTAGGGATCTGGTATGAACCCGCTACCGTGGCTATCACAACTGCTAGTCCGAGCCCTGTAACAAAAGCCAGCCACCCAAGGACGACACGCCAGAACAGGTTTAAACGGCCCTCCTGATCACGGAATGCCCGAGAAACACCGTGTTTAGCCTTCGATTCAGTTAATGTGCGAATGATGAACTCGCCCCTCTCTTAAGAACACGCTGCCCGTGTTCCTATTCTTTTTGACATTAATATATATAGTATTGCTTCTATCAAGGTGTTCCATAGAAAGAACCTATTTTTACGAAGGTAGGCATTAAAGAAGCAAATAAAGATGCTGAAATGTTGTTTATGGTACGTTGTATTAAAAAAAACCGGAAGTATATAATGGGATTATGCCGAAAATCGTAGATCATGATAAACAAAGACAACGGGTCGCTGAGGCTGCCCTGCGGGTGATTCAGAGGGGTGGACTCGAAAAAGCGACGGTACGCAATATCGCCGAAGAGGCGGAGTTATCCGTAGGTTCGCTGAGACACTATTTTACCAGCCAAGCTGAGTTGTTGGCTTTTTGTATGAACCTGATGATCGAGAGGATTGAAGAACGCTTTTTGACTTTGTCCTTGAAGGGACCCGTGTTTGAGGATGTAAAACAAGTATTGATGCAATTTCTGCCGATGGATGAGGATAGGACGATGGAAATGGAGGTGTGGATGTCGTTTGTTGCCAAAGCACTTGTCTATCCCGAGTTAAGAATAATGACCGATCATATGTATGATGGATTAACCAAGGCGTGCCATTATGCGGTGGATACCCTGGTCGCACATAAGCTGGCTAAACCGGAGCTGGATCTTGATTATGAGAAGGAGCGCATATACGCATTGGTGGATGGATTAGCGATTCATCATATCATGAGGCCACAGCAACTTGCCAAAGAAAAGATCGAAAGGATTCTCGAGCAGCATCTGCGTTCCTTATGTCTGGATGACAAGGCAATGGACTAAAAGACCCATGTCACTTAGCGTGTCAACATTGACATGCCATTCCTTTTTTTAATACAATGGTTCTTCGACAGGCACTTCGTGTGAAAAAAGATACAAAAGGAGAATGGCATGGTCAAAAAACACAAAAATCTGACAGTCGGCGAAATTCTGAAACGGTTCATCTTTATTACCATCGGTGCAGTTCTGATGGCCGTGGCGCTAGAAATATTCCTGGTGCCCAACGAAATTATCGACGGGGGTATTACCGGTATTTCCATCGTATTATCATCGATTACGCCCATCAAACTGGGTGTGTTCCTCTTCATTATCAACTTGCCGTTTCTGTTCATCGGTTATAAGCAGATCGGCAAAACGTTCGCATTTTCCACACTGTACGGGATCGTGGTATTGTCGGTGGCGACAACCTTCCTGCATCATGTAGACCCGTTTACGAACGAGAAAATTTTGGCGGTGCTGTTTGGTGGTTTGGTCCTTGGTCTGGGGGTAGGTCTTGTTATCCGTTACGGCGGAGCTCTTGATGGTACGGAGATTGTTGCTATCCTGCTGTCCAAAAAGCTGCGCATGCCGGTCGGGCAGATCATCATGATTATCAACGTGTTTATTTTTATTACGGCAGGGTTTGTATTCGGTGCAGATTCGGCCATGTATTCGATTTTTTCATATTACATAGCGGCAAAAGTGATGGATATTGTGGTAGAGGGCTTGGACGAGTCCAAATCCGTTACGATTATATCCAATGAATATGAAGAAATCTCAAGTGCCATCATGCAGCGTCTGGGCCGCAGCACAACGATGATTTATGCCAAGGGCGGATATTCGAAAGAGGATACGCAGATGATTTATTGCGTCATCACCCGGCTGGAGATTGCGAAGCTGAAGACGGTTGTACAGGAGATAGATAAGAACGCATTTATTTCGATTCAAAATGTCGCGGATGTGCTGGGTGGGAGTATGGCGAAGTCAGATATTCACTAGGAGCACGTACATGCTATTGATGTAATAGGTTGATTAACGAACGGCGGTTTTTTGCAGATCCTCTTCTGCAGAAGGCCGCCTGTTTATTTAGGAGATAAAAACAAGTAAACCATTAAAGTCTTACCATCCTTATCTCGCAAGAAACTTCGGCTATATGCGGACTGTATACTGAAAAAGCACTGATCGAAGAGAGGGGATTGCCTGAGTGTCTGATCGAAGCTCCATGAAAGCCGTCAATCTAAAAGCGCTCAGGCCATCCATATGTCATTTCCGTACTTCAAAAAATTCGCATTCATCCCGCTTATGATAGCCGAGCGAGCTGACGCTGGATTGCGTAATGACGGTTTCGTCGGTGAATCGGATGACGATACTGCCGGAGTCAATCAGATGATTATCCTTGAAGATGCGTATACGGGTCTGCTGCTCCATAACTTCCTGAAAGTCCTGGTCGGTTAATAGCGGTCTGACTATCGGCATGGGTCATCCTACTCCTTACGTTTTGAATGGTGGATTGTTCGTAAAAGTCCTATGATAAAGGGGGATTGGTATGACATTTGCGGCAAACAGGGAAGTAGGTATCATTCCCTCCGATCAGGATCTGCTCGCCGGCATATACGGGTTTACCGTCAATGACGCGAAGGTTCATGATCGCTTTACGTTCGCAGAACCAGCAGATCGTTTTCATTTCCTCGATTTTATCGGCGTAAATCAGCATCCAGCGGCTGCCTTCAAACAGCTCGTTCCGGAAATCATTCTTCAAGCCGAAGCCCATGACAGGCACGTTATGCTCATCTACGATCCGAACGAGCTGCAGGATGCTGTCCTTGGAGAGGAACTGGCATTCGTCAACGAGAACGCAGTATGGCTTAGGCTGATGCTCCTTCACAATCCCATAGATATCGGTCGTATCGGTTATAGGTATCGCTTCGCGTCGCAGGCCGATTCGTGAGGACACATACCCAACGGCATCCCGGTCATCGATAGCGGATGTAAAAAGGAGCACCGGTTTGTTCTGTTCTTCGTAGTTATGGGCGACTTTCAAAATTTCGATGGATTTACCACTGTTCATGGAGCCGTACTTAAAAAATAATTGAGCCATGCTTTCGTTCCCTTCCTATAAGTGCAGTGTTGCTTCTTTGAGTGTAGTGGTACAAATTCGTTATTCTTACGATATAAGATATGACATGCAGAGTATATTGTCGCATTATTGGGCGTCTTTTGTCCATTGCCTGTAAGGACTATATTCTGACATATTTAACTTAATCGCGGAATGAAAAAAAGGGGCAGGACTTGGCCGTGCAATGATGTCGGGGTTATTCACAACATGGCGCCAGGCTTAAAAATATTTTTCAATTACGTTGTCAGAAATAACGAACTTCTCTGGTCATATAAGTAGTCAACGATACGAAAGAGGGTTTGAGCAATTGGATACGACAGCAGACAGAACGGTCCAGTGGGATGAGATGGAAGATCAAGAGTTGGTGAAACATGCGCAGGCAGGGGAGCGGGAAGCTTTCGGGGAGCTTGTTCGGCGCCATCGGTCCAAGGTTTATGGCTATGCCAGAGCTATAACCCGGGAGTCCTACCTGGCAGAGGACGTTGTACAGGATGCATTGGTCCGGGCATTTTTGCACTTGGGCAAACTGGTCGATACCCGGCGTTTCCTGCCCTGGGTGCAGCGGATCGTACGGAATCAGGCCTATACCCGGCTTAAGGGAAGCTCCGCGATGAAAGAGCAGACATTCACCGAGCTTGAAGGCAGGGGAAGGTATGATAGTGCCGGGAGTGCAGATCAGTGGAATAGTCTGGACAGCATTCTGGGAAGGCTCCATCATTCTTCAGCCGAAGCGGCCGTAGGATTCAACGTACCGGAGGAACGAATCGTCCAGCAAGAGACGCTGCGTGTTTTAACGAACATCATTCAACGCTTGAAGCCACGCGAACGGCTTATTTTCGAATCTCATTGTTTCGATCAGCTGTCCCCGCAAGAAATTGCTGACTTGTTTCAGCTCTCTTCAGCCAATGTGTATCAGATTATTTCGAGATCGCGGAAGAAAGTGATCCAAGAAAAAATTCGCGTAACCGTTGACTCTTATATTAAGACGAGAAGGGACTTGGGAATTATGAATAAGAAGATTCTACAGTACGAAGGATCGTTGAAAGAAATCAAAATTTGGACAACTGCTGCGGATGCCACGTATAAAATGCTGCAATTTACAGATCGGAAGCTATCCCTGCCGATGGTTATGGGGCTCACAGGTCATGCATTCCGAATCAACATCATTCCGGATCAGGTTCACATTGCAGGTCCGACCGCGTATTTTTTTGGTGAAGTATTATCCCGGGGTCTTCATAATATCGGCTTCCATTCCAAATTCATCGACGGCATGTCGGGCGGCATCGGTACCAATGCCAATCTGCTGGATCCATCTGCCTTGGAGAAGAGTGCCATGGGCAAGCGCAGCATTCATCAGGAGCTGCCAAGGGCCCTTGATTTGATTCATAGCTCGCTGGACCGCGGATACCCGGTGCTGGCATGGGATATTTTCTTTCCTGAATTTGGTACGCTGTTTGGCTATGACGATGAGACCAGAACCCTCTATGGGGAAGTATGCGGAAAAGCGGATACGCTCCCTTATGAGAATCTCGGAAGGAGTGTAATGGAAGAGCTGTTCGTTCTGGCCATTGAGGGATCGGTCGATTTAACGCTTCAGCAGCAGCTTCGACTTGCGCTTGAAACCGCCATCGAACAATATGAGGGGAAAGAAAGCGTGGTACCGACGGCAGTGAAGGGGATTGCGGCATATGATGCTTGGATCGAATCGCTGCAGGGGCGCAAGATCGAACCGAACGGCCATGCATACAACATCGAGGTATTAAGAGATGCCCGGTATTACGCTGCTGAGTTCTTCAAGGAGCTGATAGCAGCATGGGCGGATGCGAATACGGAAGTACCGGAGCTCACGCAGCAGTTTAAAGAAGCCAGCGTGTTATATACGGGAATGTGCGAGAAATTCAGTGTCCTACAACAGATGTTCCCATTTCCAGTAGGCGGAGAGCCTAATTCGGAGGATCAAGCAACGACGGCGATAACGCTGGTTGAGGATATTAAAGCTCTGGAGATCGAAGCCGTTGCTAAATTGAGAGAGATCTTTGCAAAGTTGTCTTCTTAATTAGTGGTTGGTATTTACAATGTTGAGGTTTTGTCTTAAGATAAGACCATAATTCAATATCAAACAGAGTCAACCCCACTTTTTACTGTTTTCTGGATTCCAAAACAGTGAAAGTGGGTTTTTTGTTGCGTAAGGGGGAGTTTCACGTTGTTGCATTTGTTGAAAAATTCATTCTTCGTATTTTTGGGAGCCTGCTGTTTCGGAATTCTGTCAACGGTTGTAAAGCTTGCTTACCAGGAAGGGTTCCTATTTCAGGAGGTGATGATCAGCCAATTCGGGACAGGCTGGCTCATTCTGTTGTTGCTGATGCTGTTTTTTGGACGACATAAGGTCACGGGCAAGCAATTCCTAAGGCTAGCCGGGGTTGGGTTATGTACATGTCTTACAGGCGTCACGTATTACCTTGCCCTTCAGAGCATTCCGGCATCGATCGCCGTCGTGCTTCTATTTCAATTCACCTGGATCGGTGTCATTATCGAAGCTGTTGTAAAACGGCAATGGCCGGATAAATCCACCGTCATCTCCATTATCATCCTGTTCGTCGGGACGATGATGGCTGGGGGGATGTTGGGTGCAGGCGAGATTCAATTGAATTGGAAAGGGGCAATATTGGGACTGACCGCGGCTTTGATGATGGCTTTGTTTGTCTTCTTCAGCGGCCGGGTCGAGACGCAGATGTCACCCATTACCCGGAGCTTTTATACCTCAACGGGTGGGCTTATTCTGCTGACGATCCTGTTCACGCCGAAAGCGTACACGGAGATATCCCTGTTTGACAACGGGTTATGGCTGTTCGGCTTAATCTTAGGCGTATTCGGCGTTGTTCTTCCAGTACTGCTATTCGCACTCGGTGCGCCCAAAATCAGTACGGGATTGGCAACCATCCTTGGTGCCGGAGAGCTGCCCGTTGCCGTTATTGCATCGGTGCTGGTGCTGAGCGAGCAGGTGACTGCGCTTCAATGGATCGGGGTTATCGTGATCCTGCTGGGCATAGCGTATCCGCAGATAGCGGCTCAGAAGCGGAGCGGGGTGCCAGCGGTACAAAGATAGGTGGCACAGCGATATCAAGCAGCACGATGTTGGCATAAGATAAAAGACGTTGCGACCTTCCGGTTGCAGCGTCTTTTTGACGTTACAATACTAAAGTTGCAGTTGCACCTCAATATCAACTACTATTTAAAGAGGGAACAGAACTTCTGGAATGTTAGCAGCGTGTTTTGTTTTTATTTACTACTCGAGTCATATCACGGCTCTGAATCACACAATCGAAAGGAAGTATCCCATGAATTCTTTGCAAATCGAACAGCTCAAAATCATTCGGAATGAAATTACCCGATTCATGATGAAATACAAATTCGCCTTAGATGAGATTGAAACCAAAATGGAGATATTAAAAGAGGAGTTCCAGGCTCTTCATGATTATAGTCCGATCGAACATACGAAATCCCGCCTGAAATCGCCGGAGAGCATCATGAAGAAGCTGCTCCGAAAAGGCGGAAACATCTCTCTTAGCTCCATAGAAGATAATATCAAAGACATTGCGGGTCTAAGAATCACCTGCTCATTCATAACCGACATTTACAAAATTAGCGACATGCTGCAGAAGCAGAGCGATTTAACGGTGTTAAACGTCAAGGATTATATCAAGAATCCGAAGCCGAACGGATACCAAAGCCTGCATCTGTTAGTGGAAGTGCCTGTGTTTTTCTCCGACCGGGTGGAGAAGGTATGCGTTGAAGTCCAAATTCGAACCATTGCCATGGATTTCTGGGCGAGTTTGGAGCATAAAATTTTCTACAAATATAATAAGTCCGTTCCACAGCATCTGCTGGAAGAGCTTAAGAAGGCTGCGGATACGGCTAACGCGCTGGACCGTCAGATGGAGCAATTGCACCACGAGGTGCAGGCCATTAAGGACTCGGAAAGCGATGATTCGCTGCTGGAGGAACTGAAGAGCATTCAGATCAACAACCGCAAGTATGAGCTTCCGGCGGGCTTGCTTGAAGTATTGACCGAGGATAAATAAGTTCTCCCCGTGGCCGGAAAAAGCATAGCCGCACGTGTTTCATCAACCGTGCACCGGGTATATATATCCTAAGTGGGAAGTGGAAACACACATCAACACCAGACGGATAACAAGACGTTAAGTCGGAATTACCGAAAGGATTTGATACCCATGTACAACATGACGAGGAATAAGGACGACACAATCTGAATGATTCCAAAGTACACCTTAAGCAATGGAACGATTGCGTTAGAATAGAAAAGACCGCTTCCCACGAAAAAAACTCTGCGAGTGATCTCGCGGGGTTTTTTGCTGTCAACAACCCTCCAAGCATGCTCCTGGACCCCGTACGTGCACTAAGGAGCAATACGCCTGTACTAATGGTGGGTTTTCTCGCGGGGCGGGAAGTCGTAGTAGTGAACGGTTCTGTTCACAATATTGAGGGAATCGCGTCCCTCGGAAATACGGGCTCTATGATATACTTAGAAATTGGATACAATGGTAACAATCATGATTAAGATGTTATGAACCTACATAATAGAGGTGTATGTACAGTGACAACTACCGTAGTTATCGGCGGCGGCATTACCGGACTTTCGACCTTATACTATCTGCAAAAAGAGTTGAAGCACCTTCAACAGAATATGGAACTGGTGCTTATCGAGGCAAGTGAAACGCTCGGAGGCAAAATCCGCACCGTT
>NZ_JBNDYG010000028.1:131940-179466 GCF_049893405.1 Paenibacillus sp. Dod16 | reverse complement strand
AACGGTGAATTTATTATGGAAACCGGAGCGGATTCGATCGTATCCCGGAAAACGAATGTGGCACCACTTCTGGAGGAGCTTCAGTTAACAGACCAGATTGTGTATAACGCCACGGGGACTTCTTTTATATATACGACTGCAGGTTTGAAAAGAATCCCGGATGAGAGCGTATTCGGCATACCGCTTAGCCTGAAATCCTTGGCCGAAAGCGAGCTTGTGTCTGCCGAGGGGAAGGTGGAGGCGCTCAAGGACTATTACACGCCGAATGAAACGTATACCAAGGACGATTCTTTGGGGGAGTTCCTTGAAGCCTTCCTTGGCAAGGAAATCGTTCAGAATCAGATCGCTCCGGTCATATCGGGCGTCTATTCCGGGGAGCTTCATGACCTGACAATTGCGTCAACGTTTCCCTATTTGCTGGAGTACAAAAATACGTGCGGCAGCATCATGGGCGGTTTGGCCGAGAATAAACAGAAATTCCTTGGCTCGGGCAATAAGAAATTTCTTTCCTTCAAAGACGGAGTCTCCGTATTGATTGATGCATTGGAACGGACCGTGATACAAGCAGGCGCGAAGATATACAAAGGCGTTGCCGCAGAGAAGCTGGAGAAAGCAGCCAGCGGCTACGGGGTGACGTTGGCAAATGGCGAAAAGCTTGAAGCTGATTTTGTTGTTTTAAGCACGCTGGGATCCGCCGCGAAGGATTTGCTGCAAGATCCGCTGCTTAATGAGGACTTTGACCAGATGTATACCAAATCGCTCATCAGCGTGTATCTTGCCTATGACATTCAAGACGAAGAGCTTCCCTATGATGGAACGGGATTCATTACGGCCAAGGGAACCCGGTTGAAGTGTGATGCTTGCACCTGGACGAGCCGGAAATGGGAGCATACCTCCGAGAACAAGCGGTTATTGATGCGATTATTCTACAAGAGCTCCAATCCGCATTATGAGGAGCTGATCCAGTTATCCGATCAAGAATTGAAACAGATCGGGATGGGGGATATCAGCCAAAGCCTTGGCATTAAGGCTGAGCCGATCTCTTGTGAAGTCACCAAATGGCATGACAATATGCCGAATTATCATTTGAAGCACCGGCAAATCGTGGAATCATTAGAACAGAAAATGGATGACCAGTATCCTAACGTTATTTTGGCGGGATGCTCCTATTATGGAGTGGGGATACCGGATTGCATTGCGAACGGGGAGAAGACGGCAGGTCTGATTCTGGAAAGGATGCCCTAATGACAATCTATATTGCGTTGCTTAGAGGGATCAACGTAGGCGGACACAATAAAATCAAGATGGCCGATTTAAGAAAGATGCTTGAATCTAGGGGACTAGCTCGCGTGCAGACCTACATCCAGAGCGGAAACGTGCTCTTTGAATCCGGGGAATCCAAGGAAACGCTGCGCGTTCAAATCGAGCAGGGCATATTTGAAACGTTCGGCTTCCCGATATCGGTGATCCTTAGAACCTCCGAGGAAATCGAGGGGATCGTTCGGAACTGTCCATTTTCGGAAGAAACGCTGCGTCAAGCGGAGGCAGCATCGGAGTTTGAGAGTCTTTATGTTGCCATGCTGACGGAAGCGCCTGCTGTTGAAGATGTGGAGAAATTAAAGCTTTATGTGAACGAAAAGGAAATCTTCGAGGTGATCGGTGAAGAGGTTTACTTGCTGTTCAAGGAAAGCGTTCGGAATTCCAAGCTGGCGGTTCAGTTGTCGAAGCTCGGCGTGCCGATGACGATGCGGAATTGGAAAACGATGAACAAGCTGGTACAACTGTCCCAGACGATGAAGAGTGTGTGAGCAGCCGCAATCATTTAAACAAATAAAGGGGTACATAGCTGATCTCCATATTCAAAGAAAGTTCGGGTCAAAAGTGTTTCACTTCCCGAGAACCGGGTAAATATAGAACAAGTGGGAAGTGGTATTGTCAATCGACGGACGGAAGAACATCATGTCATTCCGAAAGGCAGTTGATTCGCCATGAACACTCGTAAAAGGAGAAGGAGAGCGAAGTTTCTTCGATTCTTTTCTGGTAAGGCACCCTAGCAATTGGAAAATTGCTGCATAATGAGTAACAAAATCGCTTCCCACTGATAAGGATCCTGCGATAATATTCGCGGGGTCCTTTTTTTTTTGTGCAGAATAAGCACAAACTGCATCCTATGAGAAAGGATGATGAACAATGCTTGCTCAAAGATGAAACGGATAAGAAATGAATAGATCGGAAGTAATGATCTTTAAACGCCATGCCGGTTTCGTTTGTGGATCTTGAGATATGGATGCTTACTTAAGATATAGTGATGAAGGTCTGTTCGGATATTATCCTATTTTACTAGAAGGCTAGCTGATTTCCGGGACTTGCGTATCATTTATCATATTTTACATAAAGTGGTTTAAAAAACGAAGGGAATATGCAATTATTGATCTTAGGAGGTGACGTGCTAAATGGATCTCTCAAGGGAATAGCCTAAATCTGATAGAGTGAGGGATTTGATATTGAAAGCGCTTTAATTAAAATTTGGAGATCCCATGGAGACCTGGAGAATTGGGAAACTGAATTGATTGTTCAAAAAATCATTTCTAGGAGGTTTTCCATTGTCTAAGATCGTCCTGAATCGATGTATATCCTGCTTCTTGATCCTCTGTATCGTGTTGTCGGCCTCGTTTACCGGTTTCGCAGGACAGGCTTCAGCCCAGTCATCCACCGCGCCTACCAACGTGCCTGAACTCCTGATCACCGAGCTTGTTCCTGATTCCACGAATGTAGGAACCGCCGACGGATATGAATTTATTGAAGTATATAACAATACCGATCAAGACATCGATTTCAGCCATTACAAAATTCGTTATCGTTACTTGGAGAGTGATACCCTTTGGGCTCATGTTCCCGATGAGGTGAAGATTCCATCCAGAGGCACGCTGGTGTTCTGGATCATTAATGCTCAGAACAGCAAATCCACGATTGCTGATTTTAATAAAAACTACGGCACCAATCTGATTGAAAACACCGATGTTGTCAAAATATTCTCAGGCGGCATGTCCAATTCACGCATGCGGGAGCTCGTGGTTGTAACAAATACCGGCCGTCCGATCGTGTCCGCATTTTACAATGACGGGGAGGTTCATAACAAAGCCGATCAGGGGATTTTCTATAAGTATCCCGAAGATGGCAGCCTGAAGATGCAGCGGATCTCCCAGCTGGAGCATAAGGCTACGCCGGGTTCGCTGCAGCATTCCGAGGTGCCTGCGGAGCCGGTACATATTGATGTGACCAAGGAACCGGCGGTCACCAACCTGACGACAACGACCAATGTGGAGCCGGGCGAAAATCTGGAGATTACGGCAGAAGCGCACGATGATCGTATGGTTACTTCACTTGCGCTATCTTATCGTGTCGATGGACAGAACGATTACAAGGTTGTACAGCTTCAGGACGGGAAGCAAGGCCTTCGTCATACGATTTCTTATCTGGAGCTGCTGGGACACAACAAGCTGGAGTACTTTTTCACGGTATCCAATACCTTTAAGAAAGTAGAGAGTCCTAAATATGAAGTCGACCTCACGGGGAACGGGGCCAGCGCCAGCCTGAATGTTGACGATCAACAGACCGTCACCGGGAAAACGTATATTCGGGGTGCGGCAGACGGGGCAGAGCCTGCGGATCTCGAGCTTCATATCGACGGGCAGCCGGTTCAAGGTTCAGCCGTTATGGAGCATTCCGCTTATTTTGTTTTTGAAGGCGATGGTATTGACGATGGGATCAACACGGTGACCGTAGGCAAGAACGTTCTGTTCAAGACCGAGCCGAATATTGACGGTTATCAAACCATCGTTGTCCCCGTCGAACCGCAATGGCTGACAAGCGGCACAAACGAAATTACCCTGCGGGCCGGCGATAATGAGAAGACCTATTTCGAGGATGACAAGCCGACGGGGAATATGGATGATTTTAATGTCCGCAACGTACGGCTGTTGTTAGGAGACGGAACAGAAATCCGGGATCCGCAATTTAGCGATCCTGCGCTTATTCATGACCTAGGGGACGATGGACGGTTTCTGCCATTTGTAACGTTTCAATTTGATATTTCTGCCGATAAGGTAAAAGCCCTCTCTTACGCATGGGATACCACGACGGTTACAGACGGGCAGCACAAGGTTGATTTGCATGTAAAGGGTAAGTCTGAAGCAATGGCCAACATTCAGGTAGATAACAATGGACCCGAAATTAACGTGACTGTTGAAGAGGGCAAGAGCTATAAGGGAAGCATTCCCATTGATGTGACTGCACAGGATAGCGTATCCGGCGTTGAACAGGTGGAGGTACTGCTAGATGGTCGAGCCATCCAGGTGCCATACGATACTTCATCGTCCGAGCTTGAACCAGGCGTCCATAAGCTGGACATTCGGGCAGTGGATAAGATTGGCAACATCTCGGAACGTACGGTAACGTTTAACACCGCACCGGAGCATCCGAATGCACCCGAATTGGTCTCACCAGCAGATATGGAGAGCGGAACCGGGTTATCGCCGGAGCTTAAGGTTCAAGTCAGCGATCCATCGGATGACGAGCTTGAGGTCTCCTTCCACCAGGCATATCCGTATCATGCATTAAGTGGCGATCGGGTAAAGTTATCCAAGTACGCCTCGGATGAAGAGCCTCCTAAGGATAGGTTCCCGGCTGGCGAAACCGCGCTGACCGAAGAGGAATTGAAGCTGGTAGCTGAATCCAACGATCAATATGTCACGGTGGATTCCACGTCCCAGTTCCCGTATATCCGGTTTGAGGTAGAGCTGGAGCATGCCGTGGAGCCGGGTGACCGCGTTGAAGTTACTTGGGAAGGACATACGGTGTCGGGCCGCAAGGTCACGATGTATGCGTGGAACCACAACCTGAATAAGTGGATGGAGATCACCAAACATATTGCGCAGTCTAAAGATGATTTTACCCTTCGAGGCGAACTGTCGGCAGCAGACTACGTACAAAACAGCAAAGTGGATGTCATTGTACAGGATGAAATCCCTTCACGTGGAGATTATGACTACACTTTTGTTTGGGTATCGGATACCCAATTCTTAACGGAGCTGTACCCGCATATTCAGCAGAAGCAATTCAACTGGATTGTCGATTCCATCGATGATATGAACATCAAATATTTGTTCCATACCGGTGATATCGTGAACGACCCGACAGCTGAGTATCAATGGAAACGTGCCGATGATTACATGAAGATGCTGGAGGATGCAAATCTGCCGCATGGCGTGCTCGCCGGAAATCATGATGTGGGAAGCTACGATTGGGACTACACGACCTACAGTCAATATTTCGGGGAGAACCGTTACAAGAATCAGCCATATTACGGAGGTTCCTACAAGGACAATCGCGGACATTATGACCTTGTATCCGTTGAAGGCAACGACTTTATCATGATGTATATGGGATGGGGCGTTGAAGACGAGGACATAAAGTGGATGAACGAGGTTCTCGCAGAATATCCGGACCGTATCGCATTTCTGAATTTCCACGATTACATGCTCGCGAACGGAACTCGTTCCGGTATAGGCAACAAATTGTACAAGGAAGTTGTCGTACCGAATCCCAACGTGGTTGCCGTTCTAAGCGGCCATTACACGGGAGCCAGTCTGCTTAAAAATGAATTGGATGATAATGGTGACGGTACTGCGGACAGAACCGTATATCAGATGCTGGCAGACTATCAAGGACATGCCGATGGCGGGAGTGGTTACTTGAGACTGCTGCATTTTGATAAGGATAGCAATCAGATTTACGTGAATACGTACTCTCCTTATCTGGACAAGTACAATTATTATACGAATGGCTCGGATGAGTTCAAGATGAATCTGGATCTTGAACCGAAATTAAAGCGGGTAGCAACGGATTCGATCCAAGTGAATCATCTGAGAGGAGAGTCCATCGGTACGCCGCAGAACGTAGCTAGCGGCACTGAGGTTGTTCAGCAATGGGCAGGACTGCAATCCGATGGAACTTATTCGTGGTATGTCGTCGCACAAGACAAATTCGGGGGGAGAACCCTTTCGGATGTGTGGACATTCACGACAGATGGAGGGAATCCAGACGCTCCGACCAACCTGAAAGCACTGAATGTGACATCGTCAACGGTTCAAATCGGTTGGGATCCCGTGAGCAGTCCAGACCAACAAGCGATGAATTATAATGTATATCAGGACGGAAAGCGCGTAGCAACGGTCACGGATAGCGTATATGAAGCGACGGGGCTGACCCCGGACACGCTGTATGAATTCAAAGTAACCGCCGTGGACAAGCAAGGCACGGAATCGGCTCCGAGTGAGATATTAACGGTCGTCACTCAAGCCGTAGACATTCCGGGAGCGCCAGTGTGGACAGCCGGGGAGCTTGAATTTTCGAACATCACATCAGACGCTGTATCCATGAGCTGGCCGGAAGCGACCGCAGATGATGGCGTGGATGGATATCGTGTATATCTGAAAGGGCAGAGTGAACCGGTTGTTACCGTGACAAATGATGTGTATTCGCATACCGCTTCCGGTTTGGTTCCTGACACCCGATATCATTTTACCGTGAAAGCCTATAACGCTGCGGGAGAGAGCGCCGGACTTCATAAGTCGGTTACAACGCCGGCAGCAGCAGTAGACAAGAGCGAGTTAATCGGATTAATCGCATCGGCACAGCAAAGGCTTGACGAAACAAAGGAAGGCACATCGCCGGGGCAGTATCCGGCAGAAGCAAGGTCTGCACTCCGTGCTGCCATTGAAAGAGCCAGCGCCATAGCGCAGCAGGATCAGGCAACAGCCAAGGAAGTACAAGCTGCGATCAGCGCTCTGCAAGCCGCGATCCGTACCTATAACGCTTCGGTGGTACCTTCAACGGAGAACCCGCCATCATCGGGATCAGAGTCGGGATCGGGATCCTCTGGAGGCCACGTATTATCTGGAGACAACCGTTTAAAAGGACTCGAAGTGATCATCGGCGGCAAAGCAGCGGAACTCACCCCTGCATTTAATGAGAATACGACAGAGTACCGACTTGAGACGGAAGCCGAATCCGTGCAGCTCCGTGTGGATGCGGCGCATAACAAGGCAACAGTCCTTCTGGGGGAAGAATCCCTGAAGAAGGATCAGGTTATCGAGCTGAAGGAAGGGGATAACCTGTTGAAGCTGGTGATTCGGGCTGAGAACGGAACGACCCGAACTTACCAGTTAACCATTCATCGTAAGGCGAAGCCGGGGACCGAAGAACCGAAGCCGGAGCCAAAGCCAGTGATGTTAACCGACATCGCGGGACATTGGGCTTCGTCGGCGATAGAGGAAGCCGTTCAGCTCGGTATCGTTGACGGCTATCCGGATCATACCTTTAAGCCGGACCGGCAAGTAACACGCGCTGAATTTATGGTGATGATGTTCAAAGCATTGAATGGACAAGGGGATGCTGGGAAGCTGAATTTCAAAGACAGTTCCCTCATCGGAACCTGGGCGCTTAAAGCGATTCAATGGGCTTTATCCGAAGGTATTGTGAAGGGATATCAAGATGGCACATTCAGACCGAATCAACCTGTCAACCGTTCTGAAATGGCGGTCCTGATCACACGTTATTTGGGCCTTTCCTTACCAGAAGCAGAAACGGAATTCCTTGATCAGAAAGCCATTCCGGCTTGGGCAGAGAAGGAAATCGCTGCCGTCACCGCGGCTGGCATCGTGAATGGGCGCTTAGGTAACCGGTTCGCCCCACGGGAATCCGCGACCCGGGCGGAAGCCGTCATGATGATTCTTCGTATGCTGGATATCATGGAGAAGAAGTAAGAAATAAGAACGGATAAGAGGCTGACACTAGAGCTGGAGCTTTAGTGTCAGCCTTTTTCGGGTGGATGTCTAAGGAAGATTCATATTATGGGTATGGAGCAGTCAATAAGTGGGCCAGCCCTGGAAATCCCAGTTCAAATCATTGATGAGCAGCTTCGGCGTGCCGTTATCGGTTGCGTCATACGCATGTCTAATAATGAGGTTATTATAGACATCCTGATGTCCGGGACCTTTCCACACTGCATTCCCGCTGTCCATAATCGTGCCGCCGCCATTCAACATGCTGGTACCGTTCTTGTCCACGTATGGACCTGTTATGCTGGTGGAACGGCCGTAAGCGATTTTGTAGGTGCTGTTGACCCCTTGGCAGCAGGAATCGAAGGAGGCGAACAGATAATAGTAACCGTTTCTATAAACGATGGTAGGCGCTTCAACGGCACCTCTGTTGTTCGGGCGTGAGGCAATGGAATACAGGTTTCCGGTCGGTTTCATTGTATTTGCATCAAGCCTGGTCAGCTTGAGTCCGCTCCAGAATGAGCCGTAGGCCAGCCACGGATTGCCGTCCTTATCGATTGTCAGCGTCGGATCAATCGCATTGTAATTATTGGAGGAGGTCGTACGCGTGACGAGACCGTCATCTCGCCAATTGCCGGAGGAGATGCTGGTCGTGGAAGCCAGGCCGATAGCGGATGTGTTGGAACCGAAGGAGGAGATCGAATAATAGAGCCAGTAGCGGCCGTTGAAATATTCAATATCGGGCGCCCATAGATCGTTGGTGCTTTGGTTTGGTACATAGATTTTCCACCAGGACAGCGGGGAAGCAAATACCTGGTTCGATCTGGACCAGTTCGTGCCGTTGGTCGATTTCAGCAGTTGGATGCCCTGACCGGTAGAGAAAGTGTACCATGTGTTTCCTTCCTTGATGATGGTTGGGTCATGTACAACAATATCGCCGCTCAGGTTCCAGAATGCACCAAAAGCGGACTGCGTGCCTGCTGTGCATAAACTGATGGCAAGCAAAAGCGAGGTAAGCCATTTCCCTTTTTGTTTCATCATTGTTCTCTTCCCTTCATTGTGAAATGGGCATTGCTAATCCGTGCAGCGCCTATCTTTTCCCGGATCACCTCCAACATCTTGCGATATTAATTCATAATTATGTGAAATGTTTTATGTTATATTAAATTATAAAAGCGCTTCCAATATAAGTAAAGTAAAAAAATCAACTTCGTTTATTTCTTTTTAAATCAGCACAAAGAGTTACGGATATTAGTAAAGCCCCGCGAATTCCCGCAGGGCTTTGTTTCAAGTATACAGCTGTGAATCTGAACACGGATCTAGAGTGTAGTTAAACCCATCGTCCACCGCGAAATACAGGTTCAATCGTGCCGTCAGCCAGCACGCCATCAATGTCCAGCTCGGCCGATCCGATCATGAAATCAACATGCGTCAGACTGACATTGGCTCCGCGAGCTATAAGTTCTTCCTTGCTCATTTTGGTACCGCCCTCGATATTGACAGGGTAGGCGCTGCCCAGCGCAAAATGGCACGACGCATTCTCATCGATACCGGTGTTATAGAAGACACGGTTCAGCTGGGAAATTGGCGAATCATGCGGTACGAGTGCCATTTCTCCCAGATAAGACGCGCCTTCGTCCGTTTCCAGCAGTGTTGTGAGATGCTCCCGCCCGGATTCGGCTTCATACTCGACAACCTTGCCGTCCTTGAACGTGAGCTTCATGCCCTCCACCAGGCGGCCGTTTAGATTAAGCGGCAGCGTACTCGTTACGGTTCCGTTCACGCCTGTACGGTGCGGCATCGTGTAGATTTCTTCGGTCGGCATGTTCGCCACGAAATATACGCCGGCTTCATTCTCGTCGCCGCCGCCGAGCCAGAGATACCCTTCCGGCATGTCCACGCGCAGATCCGTTCCAGGCGCACGATAGTGGAAGCCTTTATAGCGTTTGGCATTCATGTGGTTCTGGCGCAGTTTCAGCTGAGCTATATGATCCCGCCAAGCGGCAACCGGATCTTCGCTGCCCACCCGGTTCATCTGGAATACCGCATCCCACATGGCTTGAATCCGATCCTCTTCGGGAAGATCCGCGAATACCTTATCGGCCCAGGCACGGGTAGGGGCTTTAATGAGCGACCAGCTGATTTTATTGTTGCGCACGTAAACCTGGTATTTCTCGTTGGCTACGGCAGCGGCTTTTACGGCTGTAGATACTTTGGTCGAATCAATGCCGCGGAACAGCTCCGGATCCGGGACTTTAATGCGCAGAATGGCTCCTCCGCCTTCGGCTAGCTGCTGCATGGCGTCGGCCTGCCACTGCGGATAATAACCGAAGGAGTCAGCGGGTGCTTTCTCGTAGCGAATGCGGGTGATTCTCTCATCTTCCCAGTCGACTTGCACATATTTGGCACCTGCATCGTATGCCTTGGCCACGATGCGGCGTGTCAACTCTACGGTTTCGATTGGAGCATTGACGATCAGCACTTGGCCTGGCTGAATGTTTACGCCTACCTTAACGACCAGCTCCGCGTATTTCTCCAAATTTTTCTCGAAATTGTCCATATGTAGATTTCCTCCATTTCAGATGTACACCTTTATTTTAACACGTTAAGGAGGTATGCAGATAACGGATCTCATCATCGAAAAGAACGGCTCCGAGCATCATGACGCTCGGGGCCGCGTATGTCGTTAGACGGGGACCTGGTTCTTTTTCTTCATCGTAAGGGAAATTTGCCGCTCAAGCAGCCTTTTCAACTCATGGAGAGCAGCGATCTGACCATCCACATGACTTAACTTCTCTTGGTAAATGGACAGCATTTCCTCGCAGTACTCGTAATCATCTGGAGAAGAGATTTCCCCTTTGAATAAAGCTCTGATTTGATCCGTCGTTAATCCCAGCTTCAAATACAATTGAATCATTTTAACCCGCTCGATGGCAGATCTGTCGAAATGACGGTAATCGTTCTCAAGCCTGTGGGCTTCAAGCAGGCCTTTTTGTTCATAATGCCGGATGGAGCGTGCACTGACCTGACTGATTTGCGATAATTCACTGATCTTCATTCCACATGAACCTCCTTCATGAGTTGGATATCCCGATTATACGCTACCAGGGATGAGTGCATAAAGTCTCTGGGCTGTATTTATATGTATTTTGAAAAAAAGAGGAATCGGGGATAAAAGTGTGACAGTCACCTGTCATACTTTCTGAATTACAATGACGACAGTAAAGAAGAAGGAAACCTACTTAGAAGGAGTGTATGAGAACTTGAAGACACAATCAACCAACAAATTACCCATCGTGCTTGCCGGCCTGCTGCTCGGCATATTAATGGCCTCCATGGACAATACGATCGTAGCGACCGCTATGGGGAATATCGTCGGGGAGCTAGGAGGACTTGATCATTTTGTATGGGTGACCTCCGCTTATATGGTCGCTGAGCTTGCGGGAATGCCGATCTTCGGCAAGCTGTCCGACATGTATGGGCGCAAAAAGTTTTTTGTATTCGGGATGATTGTATTTATGCTGGGTTCCGTGATGTGCGGTACGGCGAACTCCATTACGGAACTGGCGCTATATCGTGCCGTGCAAGGTATTGGTGGCGGTGCGCTCATCCCGATTGCATTCGCGATTATGTTCGATACGGTTCCCCTCGAAAAGCGGGGTAAGCTTACCGGGTTATTCGGAGCCGTGTTCGGATTATCCAGCATATTCGGACCGCTCGCAGGTGCGTATATTACCGATCAGATTACATGGCAGTGGATATTCTATATTAATTTGCCAATCGGCATCGTGGCTTTCATGATGGTAACGCTGTTCTATAAAGAATCGCATGAACGCTCCAAACAGCCGATTGATTGGATGGGCGCCACTACGCTCCTGACAGGCGTGATCTGTTTCATGTTTGCTTTAGAGCTTGGCGGCAAGCAGTTGGCGTGGAATTCCTGGATTATCCTGACGTTGTTTGCTGCGGCGTTTGTCATGCTGGTCCTCTTCGTGCTTGCGGAGAGAAGGGCGGAAGAACCGATCATTTCGTTTCGTTTGTTCAAGAATAAACTCTATACCTCCAGTGTGCTGTGCGGCTTATTCAGCGGAGGATCCTTCATCGTGGCTTCCGTGTATATTCCAATCTTCATTCAAGGCGTACTTGGCGGAAGCGCAACGAACTCGGGGCTCGTCCTGCTGCCAATGATGGTGGGTTCGGTCATCACGGCTACGGTGAGCGGTTTTCTGATGAGTAAAATATCGTATCGTAACATCATGATCCCGACGCTTGTCCTGTTCACGGGAGGGATGGTGCTTGCTTCGACACTAACGGCGGAATCCAGCAGGTTCATCGTAACCCTGTACATGGTGCTGATCGGGCTTGGCATCGGCGGCTCGTTCTCCGTGCTGAGTACTGCCGTGATGCATGGTTTATCCTATAAGCAGCGTGGAATGGCGAGTTCTACCTTTAACTTTACGCGGTCGCTTGGGATGACGATTGGGATTACGGTGTTCGGGTTGATACAGAGCCGATCCTTTGCCGGTTCCTTATCCTCGGGATCGAGCGTGATGAACACCGAGTCGCTGCCTGAAGGATTCGATCTCAAGGACCCTCACATCTTATTGGCGCCGGAGACGAGGTCGCTGATTCCGGCCGAGCTGCTCAAGCCGATCTCGGACTCGCTTGCTTCCTCCATTGCGGCTACGTTTGCTTGGGCTATCGTTCCTGCAGCGTTAGCGCTTGCGGCAGCAACGGTAATGGGGCGCAAAAAGTTGGATGAAACAGCGGAGTTAAAGCGGGAGACGGTCGTTGGTTCAGAAGAGGAGAGTGAAACTCCGGACCATGAGAAGCTGGCGATGGTGCCGTAATGGTTTCGGTATGGCGGTATGATCTGGGGTAAAATAAAAGAAAAGGCTGCTTTTAACAAATAAGAGGGTATCCCAATAGATCTAAGATCTTTTGGGATACCCTTTTGCCGTTAACTCTTAATGGCACCTGCTGCAATATCGGAAATGAATTGCTTGCTGATGAACAGGAACAAAACGATCAGCGGAATGACGGCGAGCAGCGTACCGGCAATGACCATCGAATAGTCGGTCGTGTATATTCCGTTCAATGAGGAAAGCGCAACCTGCAGGGTGAATTTGTTCTCATCATTTAGAATAATTAGCGGCCACAGGTAGTCATTCCATACGCCGATGAACGTGAAGGCAGCCAGGAACGATAGGGCGGGACGCAGAATCGGCAGCGATATATTCCAGTAGAGGCGGAAGAATCCGCAGCCGTCGATTTTGCCTGCATCCAGCAGCTCCGAGGGCACCGACTCCTGTGCATATTGCCTGATCCAGAAGATCCCGAAGGCGTTTACCATTCCGGGAATGATCAGCGCCTTATAAGTTCCTACCCATCCGAACTCTGCCATAATGACAAAGGAGGGTACCAGGGACAGCTGGGCCGGCGCCATCATGGTAGCCAGCAGCAGCACAAACAGCCATTTTTTGCCCGGGAAATGGAATTTGGCGAACGTGAATCCGGCCAGGGAATCAAAGAATAAGACTAACAGCGTACAAGCGGAAGCCACGAACAGAGTATTCCAGAAGGCGCCGAAGAAATCAATGCTGCTCAGCACCCTCGACACGTTATCAAGCAAGTGAGGACCGAACCATAGTTTCGGAGGAAAGCTGTAAATATCCGAAGTGGTTCGGGTTGCCATGACAAGCAGCCAATAGAAGGGGAAAATCGACAGCAGCAGTCCGGCGATTAACCCGATGTGAAGGAATATGGATTTCCATTTGAACATACGATTCACCCCCATTTCAGTCATTGGACGGACTGCCCTGCACCATTTTCCAGTTCACGATGGAAAAGATCGCTATGAGCAGGAACATTCCCCAGCCGACGGCAGCGCCATATCCGAAATAGTTATTCACGAAGGCTTCACGGTACAGGTAGAGGACGATGGTCATACCGCCGCCGCTGACGCCACCATCATTGCCAACAAGCACCTGCGGTTCGGTGAAGATCTGCATGCCGCCGATGGTCGAGGTAATGACCGTGAAGAGAATGATGGGCCTAAGATTGGGAATGGTGATTTTGAAAAAGGATTGAATGCCGGAGGCTCCGTCGATCTTGGCTGCTTCGTACAGGACGGTCGGGATGCTCTGAAGCCCGGCAAGATAGATAATGGCGTTATACCCTGCCCATCTCCATATGACCATGACCGAAATGGCGAGCTGTATGCCCCATGTCTTATTCAACCACTCGATGGAGTTCAGGCCGAGCAGGGACAGCATATAGTTGAGAAGGCCGTAATTGTTCGAGAATACGGTGCCGAAAACGATGGCAACCGCCACGAGTGAGGTGACGTTCGGCAGGAAATAGCCGATCCGGAAGAACGTGCGGAACCGGACAAATGATGCATTAAGCAGGAAGGCAACGACCAGCGCGATAAACAGCATCGGTATCGTGGAGTAAATCCAGATGAGCAGCGTGTTGCCGACGGCTCTCCAGAATTCCGGATCGGTGAGCATGAATTGGTAGTTGCCCAGCCCGTTATAGGTCATCTCCCCGATGCCGTCCCATTTCTGAAAGGATAGGAACATCGAGAAGGCAATCGGGAAAAGGCCGAATATGGCAAATAGAATGTAAAATGGGGAGATCGCCAAATATTCTTTGCGGTGTTTCCATATCTGTGCAGACAGTCGGTCTTGAGATTTCGGATGTTTAGGAACAGGCTTCTGTTCCACGGGCGTGCGATTCAGCATTGGATTATCCATCGTACTGTACCTCCTGTAGCGGTTGGTATTTAAGTACTCCTAACAATCGGAAAGCCATACCTCGCAAAACAAGAACCTTGGTCAGCGCAGCAGTTCTTTTTTGACTCTGGCCAGCGCGTCTGCCCAGGCTTTATCAGGATTTTTGCCCTGGAGCGCAACGGATGACAGCTCTCGATTGACAATGCCGTTTACATTAGCGAATTTACCACCGAAATAAGCAGGTTTGACGTTACGCGCAGATTCCGAGAACACCTCGCCAGTTGCCTGATTCCCGAAAAATTCCTCGGGCTCCTTCATCACGGGGGCATCCAGCGCGTCTTTGGCGGAAGGGAAGAGGTTGATCTTCTTAAAGGATTGAACCTGATTTTCCGGACTCTGAATATATTTCATCACTTCAAATGCTTCTTGCGGATATTTACTCGTCTTCATAATGGCCAGGAAGGAGCCGCCATTGTTGCCGTCCCCGCCAGGGGCGCGTGCTACTCTCCACTTGCCGCTGGTATCCGGCGCCGCCTGCATCAATATTTCCTTCATCCACACCGCACCGACAAAGGAAGCGACCCGTCCATTGTTCATGGCGGCATTCCATTCGGAGGAGGACGTATTGGCGTTGGCGCTTAGCTTCATCTGGGAAGCCTTCACCGCCGTATCCCACGCCGTTTTCATGGAGGACTCGGGAGTTTCGCCGATAAACGTATTGTCCTCGGCAAAATAT
This sequence comes from Paenibacillus sp. Dod16, assembly GCF_049893405.1. Taxonomy (NCBI): domain Bacteria; kingdom Bacillati; phylum Bacillota; class Bacilli; order Caryophanales; family Paenibacillaceae; genus Paenibacillus; species Paenibacillus sp. Dod16. The sequence continues at coordinate 164,152 of NZ_JBNDYG010000028.1, read as the reverse complement.
ATGCGTTCAGACTGAGCATTCATTTGCGTGTAAATGTTGGTGATGTTGTCGAGCATTTTCACTTTTTGATCAAAATGCTCCTGCAGCTTCTGCCCGGCTTCGAAGTATTGATCCCACGTGCCAAGCTGCGCGTGGACCTCTTCCGGTTCGGTTGGCAGCCCGGCTTCCCCGAACAAATCGGCCCTGTAATATAGGGCCGTTGGCCCCGTATCGATCGGAAGGGCAATCATGGTGCCTTCCGGGGTAACGCCAAGCTTCCATTTCCAATCCAGGAAATCCGGCTCAATATCCTTGGCGCCCAGCTCATACAGATCGTAGAAACGGTCCGAGCTCGTAAACAGCTCTGCCACCCAGTCGTTAAAAGCGACGATGTCCGGTCCTCCGGAACCGGCCGCCAGCGTTGTCTTTAGCTTCGATTTGAAGTCGCCACCGATTTTTTGCGCATCGATTCGAATCCCCGGGAATTCCTTTTCAACAGACTTAATCAGCTCATCGTCCAGGCTTCGGTTCCAGTACCAGAGTGTAAGCGTTTTCGTTTTTTCGGTGGAAGCATTTCCCGTGCAACCACTGATGATCATAACAAGAATCAGTAACCCCAAGCTAACCATCCTGCGTGTATTCACTATCGTCAGCCTCCTAACGTGGTGAAGTCGGTGATGCTTAAATCTTATTCAGTTACCAAGCTCGCGTGAGTAAAATATATGATTACGTTAATAAACATTAGACTAAAAATCGAAACATTCCATATTAAGGAATAATAAATGGACAAACCGGGGGCCATATCACGGATCGATCAAGTCTTTCCTAATATATCATTGCTTCCTCCTTCCAATAGGTTCGTTATGTCTTACTCAACGTTGATATCCCGCATCATCTGCACGAATGGGTTTGGTCGATGATGCGTAGAATCGGATGACCTCCTTTCTTTGACTTTCTTGTATAATAGCTTCAAACTATTCTCAGTATAAGTTAATATTGTATGGAAAATGAAGTGCTAGATTGGTAAATTCAAGGAATTGGGTGAGGTGAAAAGAGTGAATGACCCGCGTAAGCATCGCTTGATGATCAGCTCCTACCGTGAGCTTGGGGGACACGATCTCACCGGAAATCTTAGAAATGACGTGGTCCGCTTTCTGCAGAAACACCAATGTCTAAAAACAGCAGAGCATGTGCTTAAAGTGGGGGAGGAAGCCCGCAGAATTGCAATTCTCTATGGTGCCGATCCGAACGCTGCTGAATATGCCGGGTATCTGCATGATATTAGTGCCGTTTTTCCGAATCATGTCCGCATTCAAGTATCCCGTGAGATCGGTTTGGAAGTATTGCCCGAAGAAGAGTTATTTCCCATGATCGTCCATCAGAAAATATCGGCATATATGGCTGAGGATTTGTTCAAGATTACAGAACCGGAAATATTGAACGCTGTTGGTTGCCATACGACGTTGAGATCCAAGGCTTCTTTGCTAGACAAGGTACTGTTCGTCGCTGACAAATTGGAATGGGATCAAACGGGAATCCCCCCGTATTCAGAGGAGGTTACGGACCAGCTGCAAATCTCGCTGGATCATGCGGCATTCGAATATATTCAATACTTATGGAATCGACGTGAATTGCTGAAGGTAGTCCATCCCTGGCTTCGAGACGCTTATGATGAATTAAGGGATTCACTTAGCCATAACCACAGCAATTCGAAATAAACGAAGCTTGGAGGCGGGTTCATTGACGCAAATTGCATTGATCTCCGACATTCACGGAAACATCCCTGCGCTGGAAGCCGTTCTGAAGGATATCAGACAGCGCAGAATCGAAACCATCTACTGCCTGGGCGACTTGATTGGCAAGGGCCCGCACGGAGATATCGCGGTTGATATGGTGAGAACCCATTGCCAGCATGTCATCAAGGGGAATTGGGACGACTTTATAGGTAAGGAAACCGATGATCCGGTCCTCCTATGGCATCAGCATAGACTCGGAAGCGAGAGGCTTCAATATCTTGCCGATCTTCCGTATATCCTTGAGTTCATGATGAGCGGTAAATGGATCCGGTTGTTTCATGCATCGCCCCGCAGCGTGTACGAGCGAATACAACCATGGGATGGCCAGGAGAAGCTTGAAACTTTGTTTCACAGTTCCCCGCTGGGCGGGGATCCGAGAATCGCGGACGTTGCTGGTTACGGGGATATTCATAATGCATATCACCAGCATCTGGACGGGAGAACGCTATTTAATACCGGCAGCGTTGGCAATCCCCTTGAAATGCCTGAGGCCTCCTATGTCATTTTGGATGGAATCTATGACAGCGAAGATCCGGCTCCTCTCAACATTCAATTTATTCGCGTGCCTTACCCTATTGAACAAGCCGTACAGGATGCCCTGGAATCCGGCATGCCTTTCCCTGAAGAATATATTCTCGAGGTTAGAACAGGGCGGTATCAAGTAAGAAAAGATTAATGATGGTATCGATTTCTGAAGAGCCGGTTATGCCGGCTCTTTTTTTAGAGATAAGAAAGTATAAACTTCCAAGGCTTAGCATCCTTATCTCGCAAGAAAAACTTCCGCTCAATGCAGTTTCCTTTATTACCCAATAAAGGATTAGGATGGTTGAATAAATAAGAATGAGTGTTCTTAAATAGGTCTTAAGAAGGGTAGGGAGTCTGGCGCGGATTCGATATGATTAAGTTAATGGATAATTTTGCTGTGCATGACCGGCAGCGACTTGATTTAGGAGGGTATGAGTTTGGTTGAGATTACAGAGTCATGGATCGATTCGCAAGCACCGAATAGCGCGGCCATAAAGAATGGGCAGGGTCTTGTCAAAAAAGGACGGTTTCTGCAGCTCCATCATTCGGTGGATCATGCCGTACTTTTCGGCACATGTGCTGGCAGCGGAAGTTCCAATTACCAGCCGTCCGCCGATTTTGCGGTACCGGAGAAGCCGGTTATGCGGTGTACTTGCCCGAGTCGGCAGTTTCCGTGCAAGCATGTGCTTGGTCTGCTCTATGCGTATGCAGGCGGAGCATCGTTTACACCCGCCGAGGTGCCGGGGGATTTGGCCGCCAAACGGGAGAAAGCGGAGAAGCGGGAAGAGCGTAAGCTCAAAGAAACAACCGAAGGGGCAGCGCCCAAACCGAAGAAGGTCAACAAATCGGCATTAAAAAAGAAAATCAATGCGCAGCTGGAAGGTCTGGACGTATTAGAGAGGCTGATCCACTCGTTGATCCGGAACGGATTAGGAACATTGGATAAAAAGGAACAAAAGCTGATCCAGGAACATGTAAAGCAGATGGGCAACTATTATTTATCGGGTGCTCAGTCGGAACTTCGCCGCCTGGCGTTGGTGCTGTCAGACAAAGACCAGGAGAAAGCTTATACATATGCGGTGGAGCAGCTTGCTGTTATGAACGCAATCATAAAAAAAGGCAGACAATACCTGACTTCGAAGCTTGAGGATCCGGATATGGCGCTGGACCATGAGTCGACGATTGAGGAATGGCTGGGGCACGCCTGGCAGCTGACGGAGCTGCAAAGCTTCGGACTCGTAAGTGAAGAGGCGGAGTTGATACAGCTTTCCTTTCTGAGTTATGCCGACGATGCACGGCTGGAGCATGTGGATATCGGATACTGGATTCAGAAGGACAGCGGCGAAATTCACCGAACGATTCAGTACCGTCCCTATAAGGCCGCCAAGCTGATGCGTGAGGAAGACAGCTTTTTCAAAAAAGCCCGAGTCCCAGTGCTTTATCGTTATCCGGGGGATATGAACCGACGAGTCCGCTTTGAAGAGATGGCTTCAATTCCGTTGACAGCGGAGGATTTCGTTTGGATTCACGAATATGCGGCGAACTCTTATGCTGACGCAGTTAAAAAGGTGAAGAACCAGCTGAAAAATTCGCTGGCTGACAGCCATCCCGTGATGCTGCTACATGTTTCCCGGATCAGCCGGAACGACGAAGGTCAGTATGCCATCACGGATGAAGCCGGACAGTCGATTGCCCTTGGCGACGTATTTTTACAGTCGACGGTCCCGATGCTGCGGTATTTGCCGGAGGAGAAGCTGAGCGGCGTCTCCATGCTGGTTATGTTTGAGCACAGCCTGACGACGGGCCGACTCTTGGCGCAGCCGCTGACCCTTGTTACGAATAACGAAATCATCCGGCTGTTGTACTGAGCAGGGATAACGAAGGAGGAACGACCATGAGTACGGCATTACTGCAGGAGCTTAACCAGGAGGTTAGGCGTTTATATATTGCCGGCAGCGAACTCGCAGCCGGCGACTTTCGCCTCAAGAGGCTGCTGCCGCAGTTTCAGCAGCTGGGAGAGCGCGCTCCCGTGTTCAAGAGATTGGGTGAAGGGATCAGCGCTTTAATCGAACCGGAATCCGGGAAGGAGACTTCATCGGCTCAGCTGCTTCAGGATTTGAACCAGCTGCTGAGCTCCGTGCTGCATACACAAGGAACAACAGCCCCTGAAGGAGAGCTCCATCCGGTAGACCATCATTCGGTTTCACTGTCATCTAATTTATCCTTCCGCAAGCTTTCCGCTGTACAGACAGCGCTGACTACAACGGGCGGCGGCCGTTACGAGATCATAGAAGAAGCATGGAAGGAGGGCTTGTTCCGTGATTTCCGGCTGGTATACCTTGCGATTGAAGCGTTGAATGACCCTTATGTGGAGATTGGCGAGCTAGCGGCCAATGAGATCTTGCCGTCGTATGGACCGGAAATCCTTCCATTTCTGATGGAAAGCTTTAATCCCGCGGGCGGAAAGTCGGAGTCGCGCAAGCTGAAGGTGATGGCCCAAACTGGCGGCAAGGAAATAGCGGAGCTGATCCGACAAGCAGCCGAGATCGGCAGCGACGAGGTGAGGTGCATGGCGATCAAATTGCTTGCCCGCTACGAAGAGTATGAAGCTGATCTAATGGAATGGAGTAAGAGTAAGAAGAAAGTTATCCGCGAAGCCGCATACGACGCGCTTGCAGAGAACGGTTCGGAGCAGGCTGTGGAGCGATTGTATGAAGCCGCTCAAGGAAAAGACCAAGAGCTGGTTAACCCTGCCCTTGGCAAATGCCGCTCCGCCTTGTTGACGGATTGGCTTGTACGAGACATGTCCGCCGAGCTTCAAGCGGTTTCCGAATTTCCGGATGACAAGTCAAAGCTGGAGGAGAGCTGGAGCAAGGTGAAGCGCTGCTTGTGGGCACTGCACGATAAACAAAGTTCTGCTCTCGAAGAGCTGTACCGGAACGTCCTTCAGCAGTATTCCTTATATATCAAGTCTTTGGGCTGGGCATACCTTATGAATGAAGCGGTCATTTACATGAATCATGTAGATTCCGAGGAAGCCAGGGAACTGCTTCGCCAAAACGCGGAGAACGATTTGGAGCAATACAGACATAGCAGCTCATATGTCCGCGAGGTATTCCAAAAAGCCGCGCGCGTGCTGCCGCCGGACCGCGTATATGAACAATACAAGGACGTTCTGCTGCAAGGTTTCGGCTCTTCGTCGCTTGGCAACGCGGCCAAGGAACGAAAAAGGTTTCTGGACACCCTGTCAGATATGGTTATCCATAGGCAGTATAAACCGTATGAGGAAGTTATGCCGTTTACGGGGAAGGAAAGTTACACGTATTACGTGGAAATGCTTCCGCAGGAGCAGCTGCAAGCAAGCTGGGATGACAGATGGCTTGAGCTGTTTATCGAGCAGGATGAGCTTGCGCTGGTAAGCGCGTTCGCCCGCCGGGGACATCACGGAGCCGAGTCGTATTTACTGGCGAAACTGAAGAACTCGCCGGAATTCCGCAACCGTTTTGCCAACTTGATCATTATGGGGCTTGTTCGCTCCGGCATGAAGGATGAGGCGTTATTTGAAGCGATCGTGGTCGCACTGGAGGATAAGCGCAATCAGGACTGCTACATGATTGAACCTTTTATATTCAAGCAGCTTTGCCGATTACCGGCAATGTATTATGATCGCGTTCTTGCGGTGCAAGGCAACTTTCGGGACAACGCCGAGGATCAGCTTCGTTACATCCTCCGGATGATGAAGGAGCAAGAAAATTAAAGGAGTGAATAGCCCATGGCAGCTGGACAAGAGCAATTACAAGATATCATGCGGCAGCCCGCGGAATTACTGTTCCGTCACGAGCTGGAAGCATTGCGTAAGGAGGATTCGGGAAACATTCCAGCCGGATGGCAGATGTCGCCTCAATCCGTACTCAAATTCATTGTTGGCGGCAAGGCAGGCAAAACGGAAATCACGCCTAAATATATCGGGAACAAGCGGCTGATCGAGATGGCGGTCGCTACCTTGGTCACCGACCGTGCTCTATTATTGATCGGGGAACCAGGTACAGCCAAATCCTGGCTGTCCGAAAATTTGGCCGCAGCGATCTACGGGAATTCCGGTCTGGTCGTTCAGGGAACGGCAGGAACGAGTGAAGAGCATGTCCGTTATTCCTGGAACTATGCCATGCTGCTCGCTCAAGGCCCGACTCCCGAAGCGTTGGTGCAGAGTCCGATCATGCGGGCGATGGAAGCGGGAGGGATAGCCCGCTTCGAAGAAATTTCCCGCTGCGCCTCCGAGGTACAGGATGCACTGATCTCCATTTTGTCGGAAAAGACGATATCGGTGCCTGAGCTCGGTAAAGAAATGAACGCCCGGAAAGGATTCTCTATTATCGCCACTGCAAATACAAGAGACCGCGGGGTCAATGAGATGTCCACTGCGCTCAAGCGCCGTTTCAATATTATCGTTCTTCCCGCTCCAGCGGATCTGAATACCGAAATCGAAATCGTAAAGAAACGGGTGTCGGAGATTGCCTCCTCTTATGATCTGCAGGCTGCTGCTCCCGCAGATGAAGCACTGCTTAAGGTCGTGACGATCTTTCGTGAGCTGCGCAGCGGCATGACGCTGGATAAAAAGGAAAAGGTGAAGTCCCCGGCCGGAGTGATCTCGACGGCTGAAGCGATATCGCTCCTGACGAACAGCATGGCGCTGGCAGCGAGCTTTGGCAGCGGTGAGCTGACGGACGAGGACTTGGCAGCGGGACTTCAAGGGGCGATTGTGAAGGACGATGATAAAGACCGGCTCGTATGGAAGGAATATCTTGATAACATTATGAAAAAACGCGGAGCGGAGTGGCGGGGCTTATATAACGCATGCAAGGAGATCAACCAGTGAATGCTGCCGGCATACATGTTTTTGGAGTTCGGCATTTGTCGCCCGCCGGTGCGAAGCATGTACTGGACTTTCTGGATGGGATCAATCCCACGGCCGTGCTCATCGAAGGGCCGTCGGATGCAAGCGGGGAAATACGGAATCTGACTCAGGCAACAACCAAGCCGCCGGTAGCCATATTGGCGTTTACCGAAGAACTGCCCGTACGAACGATTCTGTGGCCTTTTGCAGTATACTCCCCGGAATATCAGGCCATGAGATGGGCGCAGAAGCACGGAGCTTATGCCGCATTTATCGACCTGCCCTCATCTGCTGCTGTCTGTCTGCAGGATCTGCGCCGCAGCTCGGATGACGAAACGCGCGTGAAAGAACTTGAAGGCGAGGAACTTGGTTCCGACTCGGTACCAGCTGGACCGATGGACGAAAGTCGGCCGGACGAAAAATCCCTATATGAGCGGATTGCCGAGCTTGCCGGTGAATACGATTACGATATGTACTGGGAGCGGAGCTACGAGCATAATTTGAGCGAAGGATCTTACCGGCAATCCATATCGGCTTTTTCCATGGAGATGCGAGAGCTGTCGGAGGAGAAAGAGCGGCGGGAGGATACTGTGGAATACGCCTACAATGCCGTCCGGGAGTCGTATATGCGCCGCCAGATTGTTGAAGCGATTGCGGCCGGGCATGACCCCGAGCGCATCGTAGTCGTGTGCGGGGCCTATCATGTCTCGGCCCTTCGCGATTTGTCCTGCCCGATGAGCGACGAGGAATTGAATCAGCTTCCTTCCCGGATAACCAAGCTGACGCTTATGCCATATTCCTATTATAAGCTGTCGTCCATTTCCGGTTATGGTGCCGGGAATATCGCTCCCCATTATTTTGAGATGATGTGGGAACGAATGCAGGAGGGTACTCTAGCGGAATTGCCGAATCATTATTTATCCATGGTGGCGGGCTCGATGAGAAAGAACGGCACCCACCGCTCCACGGCGGAGGTGATCGAAGCCGTCCGGCTGGCGGAGTCGCTGGCAGCGCTCCACGGGGGCAGTCTCCCGACACTTCGGGATTTGCGGGATGCGGCCCAGACACTGCTAGGGCGCGGCGAGCTTGCGGTCGTGGCTGAGGAGCTTGCACGTGTGGAGATCGGCACGGCGATCGGCGAGCTGGCGGAAGGCGTCAGCCAGACCCCGATCCAGGACGACCTGAACCGCCAGCTGAAGAGGCTGAAACTGGAGAAGTATAAATCGGTTGTAGCCAACGATTTAATATTGGATTTGCGCGAGAACCGGAGGGTTACCTCGAAAGAGTCCGCGTATCTCGATTTGAACCGGTCCTTTTTGTTTCATCGCCTGAAGCTGCTGGAGATTGAATTTGTTAAGGCCAGACCCAGCGGGCAGGAGCAAGGAGCATGGGCGGAGCACTGGGTTGTGCAATGGACGCCGGAGGTTGAAATTCAGGTCGTTGAATCGACGCTGCTGGGTGAGACGGTAGAGGTGGCTGCCGCTTATATGCTCCAGCAAAAGCTGGCGGGCTGCAGTTCGATTGCCGAAGCCTCTGCGCTGATTCGTATCGCGTATGAATGCGGGATGATTCATCAGATGGAAGCGGGTCGGCAGACCCTGCAAAAGCTTGCTGTGGACAGCCGCGATGTCGTTCAGATTGCGGCAGCTTCCCGGGAGTTATCCGTGCTGATCCGTTATGGTGGGATCAGGCGGATGGATACAGAGCCCCTTGTACCGCTGCTGCAGCAGCTCTTTATGCGCGCTTGCTTGTTTCTGCTCGATGGCAGCCAGTGCAGCGACGAGGTATCCGGCTCAATGATAACCGCCATGAATGAGCTGAACAGCGTCGCCTTGGAGCATGCGGAGCAGGTGGACGAGGAACTTTGGCTGCAAGAGCTCGGGCATTTGTCCGAAAGAGATGACCTGAACGCCCGTTTGTCGGGATATGCATGTGCAGTATTGATGGAGCGGAATGCGATTTCCGCCCGGCAGTGTGCCGAAGAAGTGTCGCGGAGATTATCCCCCGGCATTCCGGCCGATTTGGGGGCAGGATGGTTTGAAGGCTTATCGATGCGGAACCGGTATGCTCTTCTCTCGCGGTTAAGTCTGTGGGAGCAGCTGAATGAATACATCCAGGCCCTGGAGGATGATGAATTCACTCGTGCGCTTGTTTTTCTGCGCCGGGCGTTCAGCAGCTTTTCGGCGAAGGAGAAGACGATGATTGCCGAGCTGCTTGGCGAGCTATGGGGTGTGAATGCAGAGCAGGCTGCCGAGATTTTGACCGGCGATCTGAAGGAGGAAGAAGCGAAGATGATTGACGACTTGAATGATTTTGAATTTGAGGACTTTTAGGCGATGAGCTGCATACCGGAACCCAACCAAATATCGCGTTGGCGGCTCATTCTGGGCCAGTCGGCTGAACCTCAGCTAGCGGGCTATAGCTCAGGGGGAAGCATACAGCTGTCGGAGGAAGAGATGATTATGGACCGCGCGCTGGCCGCGATTTATGATAATACGGACGGCGGGGCGGAAGCCGGAAGTGCGGCCGCGGGGCAGCGGGCAGCCGGGCAAGGAAAGTCCGCTCCCCGGCTTGCGCAGTGGCTGGGGGATGTCCGCACCTTTTTCCCCGAAGACGTGGTGTCCATTATCCAGAATGATGCCATGGAACGAAAGGGCTGGAAGCAGCTGCTGTTTGAACCGGAGGTTCTGGCTACGGTCAAGCCGGATATACAGCTGGTTGGCACGCTGCTGTCCCTGAAAGGGAAGATTCCCGAGAAAACCAAGGATACGGCGCGCCTGCTGGTGAAGGCGGTAGTGGATGAGCTTGTCCAGCGTCTGCAGGAGGATATTCGCCGGGCTGTGACAGGGGCCTTAAACCGCAGACAGCATACACCGCTTCCTTCGCTCAGCGGTATTGACTGGAAGCGGACGATACAGCGAAATCTGAAAAATTATGATGCGGACCGCAAGCAGATCGTGCCGGAGCGTTTTTATTACTTTGACAGGGCAAGACGGAGCAAAGAATGGACCGTTATTGTGGATATCGACCAGAGCGGTTCCATGGCGGAATCCGTGATCTGGGCTTCCGTTATCGGATCCATATTTGCAAGCATCCCCTCGCTAGACACCCGTGTGGTCGTGTTCGATACGGAAGTTGTTGACCTGACGGAGCAGTGTGCCAATGATCCGGTGGATATGTTATTCGGCATCCAGCTTGGCGGCGGAACGGATATTCATAAATCGGTCGCTTATTGCGAGCAGTTTATTGAAGAACCGAAAAAAACGCTGTTTATTATCATTTCGGATCTGTATGAAGGCGGCAATCAAGCCGGGCTGATCCGGCGAATGCGTGAACTGCGGGAAGCGGGAGTCAAGACGATGTGTCTCCTCGCATTATCCGACGAGGGAAAACCGTTCTATGATGAGCAGGTAGCCAAGCTGCTGTCCAGGGACGGAACACCTTGCTTTGCATGCACCCCTGCTCTTCTCCCGCAGCTGGTGGAAGGCGCACTGAAAGGGCATGATCTGGCCGAACTAGCGAAGCGGTTAGGCACCAAGGGGATATAAACGGAAGAATACGGGGCTCGGCTGGGTGTTCTTCTCTCATAAATGAAGTCTCGTGGTTGGTTCATTTAAACCACAAACCCGAATGACTTGTAAATAATACACCTAAAAAGACCTCACGGACGATCCTGTGAACAACGGATCTTCCGTGAGGTCTTCTACTTGTATTATTGCTGGTTCTCGGAGCTATGACCAGCGTTTGGCTGCTGCTGTTGAAACACCTCGGCTGCTTCTTCGGCAGAAATCTCAGTGTCGAATTCACCTGGAATCGGCATTTTGTTCAATTTCGTGGTTTGAACTTCTGCTTTTGTCGGTTCGTTACTGTTCTGGTTTTGTGGGCTCATGTTGGTGGCACCTCCTTATCAAAGTACGTCTTCAGTATTTTGCCAACCATTCCCTAAAATTATACAGATATACAGCATTGGACGCTTGGCCTGATCCGTCAGAGTCAACTGTTCCTGATTCCATCGACAAATAATAAAATTGCATATTCAACGGATGCCTGTTTCTCTGCTATCATAGGAATAATCATTCAATATTGACGATAATCAGCAGTACATATGGAATGGAGAATATCCTATGAGCAAGTCTTATTCGTTCTTCCCTTTAGGGGATTCGGCTGTTCACATACAATTCGAAAATATCGTGAGTGAGAAGGTGCATCGCCAGGTCACGGCTATGACGAGACGAATAGAGCAGAACCCTTTTCCAGGCTGGATCGAATGCATCCCTTCGTATACGAGCGTAGCGGTTTACTATGATTATGATAAGATCGGCAAACCGGACGGATTCGATACCGTGTTTGCTTACGTCTGTTCGATGCTCGAGCAGCGGATGGAGGCGGGAGCCGAAGAGAAGAACATCACGAAATATGAGGTTGTTGACATACCGATTTGTTATGGGGGCGACTATGGGCCGGATCTGGAGGAAGTAGCTCAGCAGAACGACCTTACCCCCAGGGATGTCATTCGTATTCATTCCGGGCAGGATTACTTGGTATACGCCATTGGATTCGCGCCCGGCTTCCCCTATGTTGGAGGTGTTCCGGAGCAGATTGCGACACCGAGGAAACAGACTCCCCGGCTGCAAATTCCGGCTGGATCCGTAGGAATTGCCGGCACGCAAACCGGCATATATCCGATCGAAACGCCGGGTGGGTGGCAGATTATCGGCCGGACGCCGCTCGGTTTATTTCGTCCCGAAGCGGAGCCTCCAACGCTGTTGAAGAGCGGGCAATATATCCGGTTTCGGCCTATTCAAGCGGAGGAATACGAACAGTTAAGGGAAGTGGGCCTATGAGTATAACCGTTATAAAGCCGGGACTTCTTGTGACTCTTCAGGATGCGGGAAGACGGGGTTACGGCAAATACGGCATTATCACGGCTGGAGCAATGGATACCTCTGCTTATCGGATCGCCAATCGACTAGTTGGCAATGAGGATGATCAGGCCGTTCTGGAAATTACATGGTCAGGATTTGCGGTTGAATTTCATAGCGATCGGTGGGTTGCCATTACCGGCGGGGATTTATCACCCTCGATAGAAGGAGTGAAGGTTCCGATGTGGCGTCCCGTGTTGATCAAAGCAGGCCGTGTTCTGAGGTTTCAACAGCCGGTATCGGGTTGCCGTGCTTATATGGCGGTGTCGGGCGGATTTGATGTCAACCAGGTAATGGGCAGCAGCAGCACCTATTTAAGGGCCGGAATCGGCGGGTATGAAGGGAGGCCGTTGAAGACGGGGGATACGCTGCATGCCCATCTTTCTATGCTTCCTGTGGTCTCGTCTGAACGATACCTTGATGATTATGGCGGTTTCCTCACCGCAAAATGGGCCGTCTCTGCTGAAAGGTATCCTGGTCCAGGACAGGAGACGTTGATACGTGTGCTGAAAGGGCGTCAATATGATGACTTTGACGACGGCAGCAAGCAGGCGCTGTTCGGAGAACGGTTCACCGTAACTCCGCAATCGGACCGTATGGGCTACAGGTTGTCCGGTCCGCTGCTTCAATTGACCCATGAAAAGGAATATATATCCGAGCCGGTGGCCCTTGGAACGGTACAGGTACCTGCAGATGGCCAGCCCATCATTCTAATGGCGGATCGGCAGACGCTTGGAGGGTACCCCAAAATTGCGCAAGTGGCAACCGTCGATATTTCGCTGATCGCTCAGCTGTCGCCTGGAGCAGCGATTCGCTTTGCGGGTATTTCGTTGGCTGAAGCAGAACAGCTCTATACGGCTCATGTTCGGGAGTTTCGAATGTTGGAGTCCATGATCAAGCTTAAATTAAAGGAGTGGTGAGTCAGCATGGTTCGAGTGGACCTGAACTGTGATATGGGAGAGAGCTACGGTGCTTACAGGTTAGGCAATGATACGGAGCTTCTTCGCAGTATAACTTCGGCCAACATCGCTTGCGGATTTCATGCAGGCGATCCGGCGGTCATGCGGGCAACGGTCCGTCAAGCGATCGAGAGTGGTGCCGCAATCGGCGCGCACCCGGGCTTGCCCGATCTGGCCGGCTTCGGAAGAAGAAGAATGGAGATTACGCCTGCCGAAGCTTATGATATGGTAACCTATCAGATTGGAGCTTTGATGGCTTTTGCGATACAGGAAGGGTCCGGGCTGCAGCATGTAAAACCTCACGGTGCCCTGTATAATATGGCAGCGACATCCAGAGCCCTTGCGGATGCGATTGCATCGGCAATCAAGGATATCGATCCAACTCTCATTCTGTATGGGTTGGCAGGCAGCGAGTTAATCGCAGCGGGGGAGAAGGCAGGGCTTCGCACAGCAAGTGAAGTGTTTGCGGATCGTACCTACCAGGATGACGGCACACTCACGCCGAGACATCTGCCGGATGCCATCATAACCGATCCCGGAGCTGCGGTCACGCAAGTAGTCCGAATGGTGAAAAACAAAGTGGTAGTTACCCTGAGCGGCAAGGTGATCCCCATTGCGGCAGATACCGTCTGCATTCATGGAGATGGACCGCATGCAACGCTATTCGCGAGCGCCTTGCGATCACGGCTTGAAGCTGAAGGCGTAAGCGTTCAAGCACTGCTATAATAAAAGCTGGTACGATTTTCGTGACCCGGCAGTTTACATAAACGAGTACAGGAGATATGATACATGCTAAAAATATTAATTTCAGGCTTTGAACCTTTTGGCGGCAGCTCAGTTAATCCAACGGAGAGACTGGTTGAGGACATCAAGCACGTTTCCTTCCCCGGCGCAGAGATCAGAACGCTGCTTCTTCCCGTACATTACGATGAGTGTGCGGAGATTCTGCTGCAAGAGATGAAGGCATACGAGCCCGATGCGGTCATTGCCTGCGGCGTAGCGGGTGGGCGGACCGCCATTACCCCGGAACGCATCGCCATCAATATCAAGGACATACCGCCGGAATCGACGATTTCGGATAATCGGGGGGCAAGACCTCAAGATGAGCCGATAGACGCCGATGGACCGGACGGACTGTTTTCAACCCTTCCCATCCGTTTGATGGTCAACAGGCTGAAGGAAGCGGGAATTCCAGCTGCGGTATCTAATACAGCCGGAACGTATATTTGCAATAATACGATGTATGCGATTTTGAACGATATTCGCCTAAAGCAAAAATCTGCCATTGGCGGTTTTGTACATTTTCCGGCATCGACGGAGATGGCCGTGGAGAAGCCGTCCTTGCCGACTTTATCCCATGAAACGATGTTGAATGGCCTGCGGATCATCATACAGGCAACGATGGATGAATTGAACGGACGAGCTTAAGTCACAGTGGCAAACACAATCTATTCGTGCAAAGAGTATGTAGATACTTGATTGAATAGATGATCCATATCCAGATAAACCATAAATCCCGTAACCCGCCATCCATGAGAACATCATGACGTAGCGAGTAACGGGATTTCTTTTATTATCTAGCTTTAGTTATCATGTCATTAATCGACTTCGTCTTCGATCACCGGGACGCAAGGGGAGAGAAACGGATCGCTTTGTTCCTTCAACTGCCCGCGTGCCAGCACCTGGACCCGGAACTCGTTATCATAACCTTCCAGATTCTCATCATCCCTGGTATACAGAAGACCGTATGAACCGGGCGCGATTTCGCCAATCAATTGGTACAGCGCAACGATCTCGGCAGCCTCGGCTCCCTTGCGGTTCGTAAAACCTCCGACATGAAGGTAATAGGAGCCGTTAGCCGCATTTAAGGATAACAAGCCGCTTCCCCAAGCAAATTCGGTTATCTTAAGCTGTATTTTCTGAATGATCATGTCGAGCTGCCCGGCATCCGCCTCCGCAGGATTCTCCTGAATGGCAGCCCAGCCGTGAAATTCATACATGAATGCTCACTCCTTGTCGTTATAATGGATCGGTATCAATGTGGACTTCTATCCCATATCTTTGGCTGTATTCATGTAATTTGTCAATAACCGATTGGGCGGGCTCCCCTTCAAAATGATAATAGACCTTTCTGCCGGTCTGCTCCGCAGCTTCGAAGGTCGCTTTCATTTGGTCGCGGACCTTTTTGTTAACCTGCTGCAGGGCAGGCTTGGTCTGGGCAACATACTCATCGCTAATGGCGTCGAATTCCCTGCCGATCGGGTCGGAATCAAACTTCATTCTCGATTCGCCGCCAAGTCGCTCCGCAAGCGCATCCGCGGCAGCATCCGGCTTGTTAACCTTCTGCAGCTCTCCGGAATATCTCGGTACCTCTTGCGGGGTTCCTTCCGTTTCGTCAGGTTTTTCTTCATCCGGTTTATCATTTGGCTTATTGTCATCGGGCTTTTCGTTATCAGGCTTATCTTCCTCCGGCTTATGCTCATGGTCATCGTCCGGCTTCCTCGGAGCCTCTTCCGGCTGTTCATTCGTAGTGTCCGGCTTCGGATCCCGAGTTCCGCCAGTGGGAACATCCGGCTCATTGCGCGTTTTCAAACCTAGCTTCTCGGAAAGCGTATCCAGCCACCTTCTCGCAGTGGGACCCAGCTTATTGGACAGCCAAGATACCCCTTTACCTATCGGAATGCGGCTGAGGATGACGGCTAACACGGCAGCTGCCGCATTTTGTGGGGACAGCAGCTTTTTCGGGTCGCGGATGTATCCGGCAATCTCGTGTCCGCCACCGGCAATGCCTGCACCGGTCAAGGCAATGCCAAGAGCAGGCCAGAAGCTGACAAACAGCAGCGAAAGGGCAAAGGCTCCGAGTATGATACCCGCTTGTTCCCAGCCGCTAAGGCGATCCCACCAGTTCTGGAGTGAGTCGAACAAGCATGCGAAACAGGAGGAGTCGGCAGCGATCATCGAAGTGCCGATACCGGAGAGAAGCCCTGCAGCAAGCATGAGGATGCCGATAGCTCCCAGAACGGCAGTATACTGTCTAACCTTCTCCTGAATCTGATCCCTTTGGTTTGCTGCTTCAAGATTGCCATATAATAGCGAATATCCGAGCTCGCGCCGTTCTCGGTAGAATGCCATCAGGTAACCTAGGCGTTTCCGGTCTGTCAAGAGAGCCCGCGCCATTTGCCAACACTCCGTTAATGGATTGATAAGGCCCTCACCCTTCATAACCGGGAGACGGTCACGGATTCGATGCAAATCAAAGTAGTCGATGAACAAACCTGCAACCAGCAGGAGCAGGAAGAAGCCTTCGGTTCGGTAGCCTTCACCGGTCCACTCATGAAGAGTCAGTATCCACTCCGGCAGCCGATTCTGCCCATTCCAAGCCGCATGGTTCAGGATCGCCCAGAGGAGAAGGACAGCAGGAAAAGCATAGGTCCAGCGAGAGAGACGCTTGGCGTACCGGAAAGCGATGCCGATTCCAAGGGCGATCATGGCACTATGTACAGGATGCGTAACATTCATCATGGTCGGAATAAAACTTTCCTCGAAGTAGCCCGGAAATAAATCAAAGAACTCCCAATGCAGCGTTTTGCCGCCGAGAAACGACACCCCGTAATTGCTTTGGACCAGGCGCCTCGACAGCTCCTCCATAAATTGAAAGCCAATGCCGGGAGCAGCCCCTAACAATACATAATCGCTAAGGCTTAACGTCGTGGCTCTTCTTGAAAAAAACAAATATAGTCCGAGAGGCAATAGCTTGTAAATTTCCTCAACAACCGGGGTCATGACGGCAAATGACCATGTATCGGTAGTCCGTCCTCCAAAAATCAAATGAAGTCCCTGCATGGTCCCATTGGTCAAGGGAATGACCATAAGAACCCCTGAGAGAACAAACAAGCTGACCTGCTTCCAGGCAACGGTTTTGCTTCGGCTTAGCAGCCAAAATTGCAGCAATACGTAGAAAGACCATAAATATTGAACTAGCATGGTCCATGATTCTTCGATCAGCACCAGACTAATAACGAGCACAAGTAGGGAAAGCCAGGAAAATAAGTGATACACCTTGGCAATGAAAGGGTATTTCCCAATCCATTCCCTCCAAACCCGATATATCCCCTCGATCGTGTCCCTGATTTTCGTCCGTATGACCGCAATAGACGATGTAATGGAATCCACCCCCCGCTGAATGAACCACAGCCTACGAATCGTTCACAAAAGACAGTTTGCTATATATTTACACAATAGGTGCTCATGGTGAAACATTTTCTTGATCAGCATATGCAGCTCGAAGCGGAGGTAGTGCTGCTTATAAAGAAAACCCCTGATCAGCCGGCAGAAGAACCGGATAAACAGGGGAGAGTAGGTAACTATTTATATTTTACGACAATGGCATTACTAATCTGCCGCCCAGGCGTCGTTAAGTACGATCCATTATAATACAAGCCGCTGGAGGCACCGCCATCCAGGTTCATCGCTTGGTATGCCCCGGCTTGCCTCATGATTTCCGCAAGCTGTGGAATGGTTGCTCCGCCAGTCGTTAACATGATCAGTTTATGATCCTTCGTGATACCTAACGCGCTCCGTGCGCCGCCGCCTGTTAGAATCTTCGGATCTTTGAAGCCTTCCTTCTTGACGTCCAGGGTCACCTTGCCGTCAGTCAGCAGACGCGGGCCAGCTTGAAGGGCTCCTTCCATATGTCCGGCATCATATACGGATTTGAAATCAAGTCCTGGAATCATGGCGGCCAGACTGTTGTTGTCATAGGCGAAGATCGTTCGATTATCCCCCGAGGCCTTGTGCAAAATATTGCCTTTGCTGACCAAATAGCCGTAAGGCGCTTTGTATGCACCGGAAGTGTAGGCATCAAAGAATGTGCCGTTAATAGCTACTACGGCTTTGCTGCGCTTGGCTATACTGCGCAAATCCTCGACTTTCCCTGCTTTATTGCCTGCCAGAACAACGTCCAGTTCCACCTTCGGATGGAGAAGTGAAACGGTGACCACCTGTGCGCTGAAGGAACGGGAGCCTACCTTGAAGGTTTTCCTAGTCGACGTCACGGGCTTGGTTTGGCTGGATATGAATGTTCCAGATAGAACAGGAAGCGTGTGTGCTACATTCCCGTCCGTAATTTTCAGGGTGGATCTATTATGGCCCCAGGATAGCTTTAAGCCCAGGTGTTGACTGACAAATTGCAGGGGTACATAGGTAGAGCCGTTTTCGGAGAACGGAATTGCTTTAGACTGAACCTTCTTGCCATTTACGTAGGCATTCCGACTGCCCAGGTATAGGGTGAGAGCAGTATCTTCGCGAGTAATATGGAGTTTTTTTTCAGTGGCTGTATACGCCACTTTTACACCATCGTAGGTCTTGAGGACCCCGACCGAAATATAGGACTGGCCGTTCTTGTCCACATAAGCCAAATTCTTGGCGGCGGATGCGGCATACAGCGGCGTTATTACCGTCAGCATGGCTAGTACAACGATTGCAATGATTCTTTTCATGTTCCTCTCAAGCTCCTTCTTCTCTTTATCTGTAGTGGGCAACGCTGGATTTGCGCCTATACTTTATCGGAAGTTAAGGACTATTTGTTTAGGACAAAAGTCTTGTGTTTGCTTGATTTTTGTAAATATATTCCGACAACCCATTGACAAGGGGCTTCGTCTCTTATATGGTTAATTACATGAGTAACTAACCAATGATGCAATGAAGGTTATAAACGAAAGTTGGTGAGGTAAATGGCATTTCAGATTGATGACAGCAGACCGATATTCATGCAAATTGCCGACAAAATCGAAGACGACATCATCGAAGCACGACTGCCTGAGGAGACACAGGTTCCGTCAACGAATCAGTTTGCAGCCTTTTACCAGATCAATCCGGCAACGGCTGCCAAAGGCGTAAATCTGCTGGTGGATCAAGGGATTTTGTACAAGAAACGGGGGATTGGCATGTTTGTAGCCTCAGGGGCTCGTGAATTGCTGATGGAGAAGCGCAAGACGGAGTTTTATGAGCAGTACGTTGTCGCCATGGTTAAGGAAGCGGCGAAGCTTGGGATTACCAAAGATCAATTATCGGAAATGATCCGCAGAGGGGAGCAAGACTGATGAGCCAAACCGTGATTGAAGTCAAGAATTTGAGTAAGAAATATAAGGATACTATGGCCGTCGATAATGTGAGCTTTACGGTAGAAGCCAACAAGATCTACGGATTGCTGGGAAGGAACGGAGCCGGCAAAACGACCATCATGCAGATGATCACAGCGCAACTATTCGCAACCCAGGGTGAGATCCGCGTATTTGGTGAGCATCCTTATGAAAATCTAAAGGTCATCCAGCAGGTATGCTTTATTAAGGAAGGTCAGAAGTATCCGGATCTGTTCACGGTCAGGGATGTGATGGAAACTGCAGCGAGCGTATATCCGAACTGGGATGCGGAATATGCCAAGGAACTGATCGAGGTATTTCGATTGCCCATGAAGCGACTCGTGAAAAGATTGTCCCGCGGTATGCTATCGTCGGTTGGCATCATTGTCGGACTCGCCAGCCGCGCACCCATTACGATCTTTGATGAGCCTTATCTGGGTCTGGATGCCGTGGCCAGAGAGCTGTTCTATGATCAATTGATCGAGGATTACACCGATCATCCGCGTACGATAATTCTGTCCACTCATTTGATCGACGAGGTTAGCAGACTGCTGGAGCATATCATTGTCATTGATGGCGGGAAAATATTGCTGGACGACGCCACGGATGATTTGCGGGGACGCGCTTATACGATCGTCGGTCCCTCCGGGATGGTCGAATCGTTCATCCAGGGGCAGGAAGTGATCCATCGGGAGTCTTTCGCTTCCATGTTGTCCGTTACGTTAATGGGAAGCGCATCAACGAAGTTAAAAAAAGAGGCGGAAGAATTGGGTTTGGAAACAGCCCCCGTCTCCCTTCAGCAGTTAATCGTATATCTGACTAAGCGTGAAAAGGTGGGGGGCCAACTATGAACGGAATTCCTGGCGTACTGCGTATTTATACGAAACAGAAATTATCCTGGATTTACTTGCCTTGGGCAATCACGGCATTCAGTTTTCTGACTAACTATTTTATCAGCCTAATGGTTAATGGAGATTCATTCTATGCCGGTGGCTTGGCTACGATTTTTATCTATGTCTTTGTCGGGGCTTTGGTTTCGGTGCTGCAGCTGTTTCCATTCGCCCTAGGGTTCAGTATTCGAAGAACGGACTTCTTTGCAGGATCTGTTCTTATGTTGGTTTCGTACAGCATCTTTACGTCAATCATTTTATTGATATTAGCTGAAGTTGAACGGTCAACGGGTTCTTGGGGAAATCGGGTATCTTTCTTTAAACTGCCGTATTTAAATGACGGCACGTTGCTAGAACAATTTATGATCTATTTCATAGTACTTGTTTCATTTGCCTTTATCGGGATGGGAATCGGTGTTTTCTATCTTCGGCATCGTGGTATTAAAACCTTTGTCATGCTTGCGGCCTATTTCATTCTATTATCGGGGCTCAGCGTACTGATTACCCAATATGGCCGGTGGGGACATGTGATTGACTGGGTTGTGAAAAACACTGCTTTTGAATTGTCGCTGTGGTTCATTCCGATCACGCTCATCCTTGCTCTCTTTAGTTACCGTTCGATTCGCAAAAGCTCGGTGTAAAGGCAAAAGACGTCCGATTACTTGGACGTCTTTTGTTTGTGCTTCTGTTTATTTAACGTTTTTGCACCCGCAAGCGTTGTGCCCAGCGGAAACGAGAGAAGCGGGTGTTTGGATATGCCGATTTGTTGGGAGGTATAGATGCCGGAGTGCCCGGAGAACAGGTAGCTGATAACGCAGGCCATCAACATATACACGGCGCCTTCCCCGCCGAACAGTTCGATTCCCATAATAAAGCAAGCAATCGGGGTGTTCGTCGCTCCGCAGAAGACGGCAATAAATCCTAGTGCAGCCAGGAACGGAGCGTATAATCCGATCCATTCGGATAACGCGTTGCCCAGCGTTGCACCGATGGCAAACAGCGGGGTTACTTCCCCTCCTTGGAAACCTGCTCCGAGCGTCAGCGAGGTAAAGAGGATCTTGCCGAGAAAGGCGAGAGGCGATACCTCGTCTGTGAAGGAGGCTTCAATCAGGGGGAGTCCCAGCCCCAAATATTCGCGTGTCCCAAGCAGATAAACCAGCGCAATGATGATGATGCCCCCGACAGCGCTTTTGATCATCGGATTGTGGAAGAAATAACCGTACCACTGCTTCAAGGAATGGGTTAGCTCACTGAACAGCCGGCTTGTCAGACCAAAGAGAATCGAGGCGAAAATCACCTTTAGGATTACGAGGAAACTCAAAGCCGGAATTTCTCCGATTGGATAATGCAGATGGCTGACGCCCCATAGGGAGGTGGCGATCAGATTCCCGACCAAGCTGGCTACGAATGCAGGGAATAGGGCTTGATGCGAGATCAGTCCGATGGCAAGCACTTCAAGTCCAAATAGGGTTCCCGCCAGCGGCGTGCCGAAGATGGATCCGAAGCCGCCGCTAATTCCGCAGATTAGCAGTATTTTTCGATCCGCCGGCGTTACGCGGATAAGCTTGCCGAACCCCTCCGATAAACTTCCTCCCATCTGAACGGCAGTGCCCTCACGTCCTGCAGATCCCCCAAACAGATGCGTGATCAATGTCCCGATTAGCACTAATGGCGCCATGCGCAATGGTACGGATTCTGTACCGCCATGGATTTGTTCAAGGATGAGATTATTCCCTTTGGTGCAACTCTTGCCAAACTTGTAATATAGGAAGCTGACCCCGGCCCCTCCCAAGGGAAGGAAGAACAGCAGCCAAGGATTCTCCATGCGAAGGGAGGTTACATAGTCCAGACTGTAAAGAAAGAAGGCGGAGGCGCTGCCCGTCATCAATCCTACAAAACTTCCCAGAACGATCCATTTGATGAAGTAACCGGACAACAAGGCGTATGGCCATTTTTCGGCAGTGTTAAACCATTTTTTAATCATGCAGTTTCACCCGTTTCTATATATTCGCCGCTAACCCTTCAATACACAAACAGACTCCTACCAGGAAAGCGACCTCTGGTAGGAGTCATTAGCTATCGAAGCGGTTATGGCGAACTCCATCGCCTCATTCAATTAGCATTTATTGTAATGGAATAGAGGTTTCCGTGTCAATGGCACAATCCATTAGGAGCGGGGCATTTAGTTAAGCCCAAAGCAGTATCGCTTATATTTGGAAAAAAACGCTTGACTTGGGCATGGACTTTTTTCAGGTGAGAAATTCAAGATGTCCATGGACGCAGGAAAGACCTATATTTTATAGTTACAGTTGATAATGAGAATCAATATCATATTATTGAGGGGAAAATGATGTCAGCAAACACGTCCAATCCAAGTCTTACAGATTCCAAGACCGACGTTACACTCAAGGGGCGACCATGGGCTGCGACCCTGATTCTTACGGGCGGCGTTGCAGCGCTGGTGCTTGGCATAGCTTTATCGATACCGCTCGGAGCGGCCGATATTGATCTGCGAAATGTTTGGGAAGCGGTGTTCTTCTTTAATCCCGACGTGACGGAGCATCAGATCATACAGGAACTGCGCTTGCCGAGAGTCCTCGGCGGGGCGATGGTGGGCGCCTGCTTTGCCGTATCCGGCGCGATCATGCAGGGGATGACCCGCAATCCGCTCGCTGATTCCGGTTTGCTCGGATTAAATGCGGGAGCGGGTTTTGCCATTGCCCTCTGTTTTTCCTTTTTTCCGGGGCTGCCTTATATGTACCTGATTCTGTTCTCATTCCTTGGAGCAGGATTAGGTGCGGTTCTCGTGTATGGGGTCAGTTCCATGGCAAAAGGAGGCCTAACGCCGGTACGTCTCGTTCTTGCGGGTGCTGCCCTTAGTGCTTTGTTAAGTGCGCTTAGCGAAGGCATCGCATTGTATTTTCAGGTCGGACGGGACATGGCGTTCTGGTATGCCGGCGGAACCGCGGGGATTAAGTGGGTCCACCTAAAGATTATGCTGCCGTGGATCGTCGCTGCTATATTGGGAGCTATTGCATTGTCACGCTCTATTACCATGCTCAGCCTCGGCGATGAGATCGCCCGCGGGCTCGGGCAGCGAACGGGTCTCGTCAAGCTGGCCGGAACGGTGATTGTGCTTGTGCTGGCAGGGGCTGCCGTCTCATGATTCCGCACGTCACCCGCAAGCTGGTCGGTGTGGATTACCGCCTCATCATTCCTTGCTCGGCCGTTCTTGGGAGCTTGCTGGTCGTCATTGCCGACTTAGCAGCAAGAATGGTGAACCCTCCTTACGAGACACCGGTGGGCGCGATCATCGCATTGATCGGGGTGCCCTTCTTCCTCTACTTGGCACGCAAAGAAAGGAGGGAGCTGTAATGGAGACCATCACGAATACCATGCATGGGCGAAAAGACAAGAAGCGCAAAATCATCACCCTGTCTGTGCTGGCTGCCCTGATCGTTCTAGTATTTCTAATCAGTATGAACACAGGGGTCATTCGTTTGACGCCGCTTGAGGTCATAAAGACACTGTTTGGCGGCGGGACGGATAAGCAGGAGCTGGTGCTGTTCGAATTCCGCTTGCCGCGTATCGTCATCTCGCTGCTGATTGGGGCAGGCTTAGCGATATCGGGATGTGTGATGCAGGGAATATCCCGTAATGAGCTGGCGGATCCGGGTATCTTGGGGATTAATGCAGGTGCAGGCTTGATGGTGATGCTGTTCATTTCATTTTTTCCAAGTACGACGGCGGCCCCTGTCTATCTACTGCCGGTGCTTGCATTGATTGGAGCGAGTTTAACCGCTGCATTAATATGCGTGCTGGCCTATAAGAAGAATCAGGGCTTTAAGCCGACGGGGCTGCTCTTAACAGGGATTGCCGTTGCGGCTGGCATTAGTGCGGCAATGATTGTGCTAACGCTGCGCTTGAGTCCTGAAAAATATCAGTTTGTTGCCACTTGGCTGGCGGGCAGCATTTGGGGTTCGAGCTGGAAGTTTGTATTGGCATTGCTCCCATGGATCCTTGTGCTTCTGCCCTTCGTCATGTATAAAGCGCAGGTGATGAACGTTCTCAATCTTGGAGAACCGATGGCGACCGGACTCGGTGCTTCTGTCACGAGGGAGCAGCTGAAGCTGTTGGCAGCGGCGGTTGGCTTGGCAGCCTCGTGCGTCGCAGTAAGCGGCGGAATTGGATTTGTCGGACTTATCGCACCCCACCTGTCCAGACGCTTGGTCGGTGCGAAGCATCAGCTGCTGCTGCCGGTAACGGCACTGGTTGGTGCACTGCTGGTTATCACAGCCGATACCCTTGGACGTTGGATCATCCAACCATCTGAGATTCCGACGGGGATCGTGGTTGCGGTGATCGGTGCTCCTTATTTCCTGTACCTGTTATCCAGATCGAGGGCATAAAAGGATAAGTTCGTCACGGATCTAAATGGGGCAATTGTTAAAAAGAAAGGACTTGCTCATTTCAATAGCGGAATATCGGATTAAGGAGGTCCTTATGCTGCGTCGATTTTTTTCCTATTACAAGCCTTATAAAGGGCTGTTTATCCTGGATTTTTGCTGCGCTATCTTTGCGGCTTTACTTGAATTGATATTCCCGGTTGCCGTCAACCGCGTGATTGACGACTTGCTGCCAAGCGGCAACTGGAAGTGGATCTTATACGCTTGTCTGGGTCTACTCGGCATTTATGTTGTCAGTTCCTTCTTGCATTACGTTGTCACCTATTGGGGGCATAAACTCGGCATCAACATTGAGACGGATATGCGCAAAAAACTGTTTGATCGGGTTCAGAAGCAATCCTTCCGTTTTTTTGACAACAACAAGACGGGACATCTAGTCTCGCGGATGACAAACGATTTGATGGATATCGGAGAAATTGCCCACCACGGTCCGGAAGATCTGTTCATCGCCGTCATGACGCTTGCCGGAGCTTTGGGCATCATGCTCGGACTTAACTGGGAGCTCGCGGTGATGACGTTTGTGATTGTTCCATTGATGGTCTATCTATCGCTGTATTTCAGCGGGAAAATGTCGGCTGCGTTCAAGCGCATGTTCTCCGATATTGCCGATTACAACGCACGGGTGGAGAACAACGTCAGCGGTATCCGAGTGGTACAAGCCTTCTCGAATGAGGAGCATGAAATGGCTCGTTTCGCGGAGAACAACAACCGCTTCCGCTTAACGAAGCTGGTTGCTTACCGCATCATGGCTTGGAACTCTTCGATCAGCTTTATCCTGATGAAATTCATCTCCCTGTTCGTTTTGGTGTGCGGAACTTGGTTCGTGATCGAAGGGCGGATGACCAACGGGGAGTTTATCGCTTTTGTCATGCTGTCCAACGTGTTCCTTGGTCCGATTAAACAGATCAATGCGGTGATTGAGATGTATCCGAAGGGAATCGCCGGTTTTAAGCGGTATTTGGAGCTGCTTGAGAGTGAACCGGACGTTGCGGATTCGCCGGGTGCCAAGCCAGTTAACCATTTGCGGGGAGACATTGCCTTTCACGGGATATCCTTCGGTTACGAGAACAAAGATCAAGTGCTGCAGGATGTTAATTTATCGATTCGAGCTGGTGAAACTGTTGCGCTTGTGGGTCCGTCCGGAGCGGGCAAGACCACCCTGTGTTCTCTGCTGCCGCGTTTCTATGATACTGCTGCTGGCCGGATTACGATTGACGGAATCGATATCCGGGACATGACGCTGCAATCCCTTCGTTCCCATATTGGCATCGTGCAGCAGGATGTATTCCTGTTTGATGGCAGCATTCGCGAAAACATTGCTTATGGCCGACTGGATGCTGCAGATAGCGACATTATGAAAGCCGTGAGCCGTGCCCAGCTTGAGGATCTGGTCGCTTCGCTTCCGGATGGGCTGGACACCTTAATTGGCGAGAGAGGCGTTAAGCTGTCCGGCGGACAGAAACAGCGCCTGTCGATCGCCCGGATGTTCCTCAAGAATCCGCCGATTCTTATTTTGGACGAAGCAACGTCTGCATTGGATGCGGAGACCGAAGCGGCGATTCAGCAGGCGCTGGCCGAACTGTCGGAGGGACGTACGACCCTGGTGATTGCACACCGACTAGCAACGATCAAGAATGCAGACCGCATTGTGGTTGTTGCAGACAAAGGTATCGCCGAACAAGGTATCCATGAAGATCTGCTCGCAGCGCATGGTATATACAGCCGATTGCATCGGGCTCAATTCGGTGCTTGATCCAAGCTTAAACTTTATGAGGAGGATGAAACTATGTTCACATCTAAATTTCGGGTAACTCTCTCCATGCTCATCCTATGTTCGTTCTTGATTTCCGCATGTGGCGGGAATGGAAATACCACCAACGAAGCGGGTTCTTCAGGCGAAACAGCTGCAGGCGCGGACAAGCCCCAGACTGAAGCCGCAGCTCCTACGACTAGAAAGGTGGATACGATTCATGGTCCGATCGAGTATCCCGCCGATCCACAGCGAATTGTAGTCGATGCATATTTACCTACCTTATTGCTGCTCGGAGAAAAGCCGGTCGGCGCGACAGCGACGGATCTCGAGAACGTCCATATCCAAGACAAGATTGAGGGCATAGAAAATACGGGGGAAAGCGCTCCGGAAAAGATAGTGGAACTGAACCCTGACCTGATTATCAGCGCTAACTCCGATCCGGAAGTTTTCGAGAAGCTGTCTAAAATCGCGCCGACGGTCATTTTGCCTTATGAAACCTATCGAAGCGTGCACGAAGAAGTAGAGGGATTGGGTGCTATTCTTGGCAAAGAAGTAGAAGCGAAGGAATGGCTCGCTGAATTTGATAAGAAAATAGAAGAACTGCGCGTGAAAGTGAATGGCGTTATTGAAGAGGGTGAAACTTTTTCCATCTTTGGCGCTTTCGGCAAAACCTTCTACCTGTACGGCGACGGCATTTATCGGGGAGGATTGGCAATATACAAGGAGCTTCAATTAACGCCTCCGGCAACGATTCGAAAAGAATTGATTGATGCCAACGTGACTTACAAAGAGGTTTCCCTGGAAGTTCTGAATGATTACGCAGGCGATTATATCTTCTTTGATGAGTCTAACGGTGCCGAGTTGGATAAGAAGGACAAGGTGTGGACTTCGATTGAGGCCGTCAAACAGGATCGCGTGTTTTATCTCGATGCCAAACGGTTCTGGCCGTTTGATCCCATTGCTGTCCTGGCCCAGGCTGAGGAAGTGACGGAAATGATCGTCAGCCAAAAAGAGAAAGAGAACGCGAAATAGTCAGCGGTCTCGGTGCTTACGCATGGAATGTGCAGGAGGGCATTACATTTCTTTCATTCCCTGAATTGATCTTATGGTTTGATAACATAGAGAGAATATGAAAAGGGCAAGGTCCGTGATCACGGACCTTGCCCTTGCTATTTGTATCAAGAGTGCTTATAAATCAAGTCTAGCGTGCATCTGTGGTTGTGGGCTCGTCCGAGACTTTCAGTTTATCATTCAGGATACTGTCCTCAAGCACGCTGAATTTGTCCCCGTATACCTTCGTAATATGATTTTCGCCCCATGCACAGAGCATATCCAGAATTCCGCTCAAACTCATGCCGTACTCGCTCAGCTCATATTCCACTTTAGGCGGTACTTGATTATGAATAATCCGATTGATCACACCGTCGTCCTCCAGCTCCCGCAGCTGCTGCGTCAACATTTTTTGGGTGATGTGCGGCATGAGACGCTTCAGCTCATTGGTTCTTTTACGGCCATGGGTCAGATGGCAGAGGATCACGCATTTCCATTTGCCCCCGATCACTTCCAATGTCGCTTCGACGGCGATGTTGTATTTCTTCGTTTGCATATTCATCCTCCTATTCTTAATAGGCACTAAAAAGTACCTAGGGTACTGTCAGGTACCTACATTACAAAAAAGTACGTTCTTCACACAAGAAATGATATAGATCATAATAGCATTTGCCAGCTGGATTACACCATACTCAATATTTTTACAATATATAAGCAAGAGAATAGGATAGGGGGAAATATCAACATCATGATGATCGATAAAAAAAGAAGTATGCTGGCGCTGCTGGCGCTTGCCGTCAGTGCCTTCGCCATCGGAACTACGGAATTTATCAGCGTAGGGCTGCTGCCGTTGATTGCGGAGGATATGAACATATCCGTCACGACCGCCGGATTGACCGTTTCGATGTATGCGCTTGGCGTTACTTTCGGTGCGCCGATCCTAACGTCGCTGACATCAAGGATGTCCAGGAAGACTTTGCTGCTCTGGATTATGATCATTTTTATTATTGGTAACAGCTTGGCAGCGGGCGCATCTTCTATTGGTATCCTGCTAGCAGCACGTGTATTTTCGGCCTTTTCGCATGGCGTATTTATGTCGATCGGCTCGATCATTGCCGCAAGCGTGGTGCCTGAGAACCGCAGGGCATCCGCGATCTCCATTATGTTTACGGGGCTGACGGTAGCGACGGTTACCGGCGTTCCGCTTGGTACGTTTATAGGTCAACAGTGGGGCTGGAGACTTGCTTTTGTCGCCATTGTCGTGGTCGGTATTGTTGCGTTGATCGCGAACAGTATCCTGGTCCCTTCCGACTTGCCTAAGGGAGAACGCACTTCATTCCGTGACCAGGCTAAATTGCTGACGAATGGAAGACTGCTGCTTATGCTCCTGATTACGGCCCTCGGTTATGGGGGGACCTTCGTCGTCTTCACTTATTTATCCCCATTGCTGCAGGATATAACAGGCTTCAAGGAAAATACGGTGGCCATCATCCTGCTGGTATACGGGATCGCCATTGCAGTCGGTAATGTGATCGGTGGAAAGGCAGCCAATCGCAACCCGCTTCGAGCACTATTCTATATGTTCATCGCCCAAGCGCTGGTGCTGATCACGCTTACGTTTACCGCACCGTTTCAAGTGGCCGGACTGATCACGATTTTTCTCATGGGATTTTTGGCTTTCATGAATGTGCCGGGACTACAGGTTTATGTCGTCATGCTGGCTGAACGGTTTGCACCGGGGGCTGTGAATATGGCTTCCGCGCTGAACATTGCCGCATTTAATGCCGGCATCGCCATTGGCGCTTTTCTGGGCGGCTTAATCACGAATTCCATGGGCCTGATTCATACGGCATGGATCGGGGCGCTGATGGTGCTCGGCGCGGTGGTTCTCACCGGATGGAGCTTGAAGCTGGAACGGAAGGAGACGGATAAGCCGAGTAAGCAAGCGGCCTAAATGATCATTTTATGAAGGGAGGTGATGTCTAAGCGTATTATCGGGGATACTGCTGTATAGGCTAACTTTTTACAACAAAAACAAAAAAATGTTCGGAGGTTTATCAACATGACAGCACAACACTTACAAGATACAACCACTTTATATAATGGAGTTAACATGCCTTGGTTTGGACTTGGCGTATTTAAAGTAGAAGAAGGACCGGAGCTGGTGAATGCCGTTCGCACGGCCATCCAGCATGGATATCGGAGCATAGACACTGCCGCCATATACGGCAATGAAGAAGGCGTTGGACAAGGCATTCGCGAGGGCTTGGAAGCTGCCGGAATTAAACGGGAAGATCTGTTTGTCACATCTAAAGTATGGAATGCCGATCTCGGTTATGAATCGACATTGAAGGCATACGATGAAAGTCTGCGAAAGCTGGGTCTGGAATATTTGGATTTGTACCTTATACACTGGCCGGTTGAAGGGAAATATATAGATGCGTGGAAGGCGTTAGAAACGTTGTACAAGGAAGGACGCGTTAAAGCCATTGGCGTGAGCAATTTTCAGATCCATCATCTGGAGCGTTTAATGAAGGAAACGGAAATTAAACCGATGGTGAACCAGGTGGAATATCATCCAAGACTAACGCAAAAAGAACTGCAGGCGTACTGCCAGGCGAATGGAATTCAGCTTGAAGCATGGTCTCCATTAATGCAAGGACAGCTGCTGGATCAAGAGGATCTTCAGCACATCGCAGAGAAGCATCATAAATCGATCGCGCAGATTATTCTTCGTTGGGATTTACAAAACGGCGTTGTCACGATTCCGAAATCGACCAAAGAACATCGGATCGCCGAGAATGCGGATATCTTTGATTTTGAATTGTCCGCTGAGGATATGCAGCGCATCGATAGCTTGAATCAAAATCACAGGGTGGGACCGGATCCGGACAATTTTGATTTCTAAGGAATCTTCGTTTAAGTAAGGACAGAAGTTTAATGAATATTGTGGCTCTCCCGAACCTCGGGCGGTAACGACGGGAATCGGGAGGGTCATTCCTACATAACGGAAGGAGAGATGTTTAATGAATTTGGATCTGAAGGGAAAAGTCGCATTGGTAACAGGTTCAACGTCCGGCATCGGCAAAGCGATTGCCATGTCGCTTGCAGCCGAGGGAGCGTCCGTCATTATAAATGGAAGACATGAGGACAAAGTAAAACAGACGATCCATGATATTCACGCTGTGCATCCGGATGCCGAGCTGCGTATTGCCGTGGCGGATCTCGGAACGGAGGAGGGCTGTCATCAGGTCAGGGAAGCTGCTCCGGTCGTTGATATTCTGATCAATAATTTGGGGATATTTGAGCCTGCCGAATTTTTCGATATCCCTGATGCGGATTGGTTCAGGTTCTTCGAGACCAATATCATGAGCGGAGTTCGCTTAACCCGGCACTATTTGAAGAATATGATCAATCGCAATGAAGGTCGAATTATATTTATCGCGAGTGAAGCGGCCATCATGCCGTCCCAGGAGATGGCACATTACAGCGCAACCAAGACGATGCAGCTGTCCCTTTCCCGAAGCTTGGCTGAGCTGACGACAGGGACCCGCGTCACGGTGAATACCGTCATGCCTGGCTCCACGCTTACGGAAGGCGTTGAAACGATGCTGAATACGCTATATCCGGATGAGGATCTTTCGATCGAAGAAGCAGAGCAGCGGTTTATGAAGGAGAATCGGCCGACTTCCATCATTCAGCGATTGATTCGACCGGAGGAGATTGCGGATTTTGTTACGTATCTCAGCAGTCCCAAATCCTCGGCGATTAACGGTTCAGCGCTTCGAATCGACGGGGGCTTGGTACGAAGCGTATTCTAAGCAACCGAGGTGTTGTGAACGCTTTGTTAGGAACGGTATTTCTGCCTAAAGGATTTGGGTTTGAAGCCTGTATACCGAATAAAGCTGCGAATGAAATACGGAAAAGAACCGAATCCGGATTCTTCGGCAATGCGTCCGATCGGATCGTTGGTGTGGATTAATAGTCGCTTGGCTTGTTCGATCCGATGCCGTGTTAGAAATTCCAGGGGCGTACAGCCGAACGTTTTATTCATGCAGATCGACAGATAGTTCTGGTGGAAGTGCATGGCCTCGGATAATCTCTGATAGCTAACCGGTTCTTTGTAATGTTGTCTCAAATAGTTGGCGGTTCGTTCGGCTATGGCATATTGAGGATTCTGATGCTGGATCCCGTCCTCTTCGGCTTGAAGCAGCAGGAGCAGCTCATGCAGCAGCTGCTCCTGTTTCCAGCGTGCCGCGGAAGAAGACGATGACTGAAGGTTCTGCAATTGCTCTAACAGGAGTTTCGCCTGCTCTATCGAAGGCAGCTCTCCATACTTGGGTATATAAAAAGAGAAACGCTCGATCTGCACATAAGGCTGATTGGTTTGCGATAAGGCAAAAAGGGTCAGCTCCTCTGTTTCAATCCAAGACCCTAGCGTCTGAAAATGCAGCCAATAAAAGTGGGTTTCCTCCTGACAGGGCTCAAATGTCCGGTGGGCTGCATCCGGTCTAAGAATAAAGTAGCAGCCGGCCTTCACCCTGTAAGCAGCACCGTTCTCCTCCAGGAAAAGCGCCCCTTTTGTCACCAGAATCAGATCAAAGACCCCAATGTTATAGCGATCCGGATGTTTGTCTCCTACCTGATAGGTATCTTCTCCACAAATGATATAGTGGGGCAACGGCGGCGCCATGAACTGGAAGATCATCTGCGACCAGGCCTCCTCCTCAAAACGGACTTTTCTCTATGATAATCGCTTTGCCGGTCCGGATTCAATACGCCAGCATGTTGCAATCGGATAAAAAGATGTTGTTTCTGTGTATAGGGCACCGCCCGGG
>NZ_JBNDYG010000028.1:123046-131863 GCF_049893405.1 Paenibacillus sp. Dod16 | reverse complement strand
CGTAGGGGATGAGAACGGGTGGCTGGGCGGCCAGGGAGAGAGCTGGGAACGGGGACCTTATTATGTTGACGGTTTGCTTCCGCTAGCTTATTTGCTCGAAGACGAAACTTTGATTGCCAAAGCGAATCGCTGGATCGAGTGGTCGCTTGCGAGCCAGCAGGAGAATGGCATGTTCGGTCCGACTCGCATAACCTCCGTCAATCAGGATATCGACAAGAAGCAGGACTGGTGGCATTACATGATCATGCTGAAAGTGATGATGCAGCATGAAGAAGCAACGGGCGATGAACGGATCATTCCTTTTCTGACGAAGTTTTTTACTTATGTCCATTCGGTTATGGAGGAACAGCCGCTGCGGGGCTGGGCCCAAACCAGGGGTGCGGAGATGCTGCTGTGCATCGTGTGGTTATATCGACGTACGAAGCAACCTTTTCTGTTAGAGCTTGCCGATATCGTTGTCGGACAAACAACGGACTGGAGCGATATCTTTCATGATTTTCCGTTCTGGCGAAAGGTCGAAGAGTGGGATTGGACGACCCATGTCGTGAATGTAGCGATGGGAATTAAAACGCCGGGCGTATTGTTTGAATTGAGTGGCAATCCGGTGGAGCGGGAAAGCGTGCATCGGGGCATCGATTCCCTAATGACGTATCACGGTCAAGCGCATGGCATGTTCTCCGGAGACGAATGGTTATCCGGCACCCATCCGAGTCAAGGCGTAGAATTATGTGCCGTCGTGGAGTATATGTTCTCGATGGAGCAGCTGACGCGTATTTTCGGGGATGGACGTTTCGGGGATATTTTGGAGAAGGTCGCATTTAATGCGCTGCCCGCCGCCATCTCCCCGGATTGGACCTCGCATCAGTATGATCAGCAAGTCAACCAGATGATCTGCAATGTCGCTCCGCGGGCATGGAGCAACAGTCCGGATGCCAATGTCTTCGGTCTGGAGCCGAACTTCGGATGCTGCACGGCCAATATGCATCAGGGCTGGCCCAAGCTGACGTCGCACCTATGGATGAAGGATCAGGAGGACGGGCTTGTTGCCATTTCCTATGCCCCATGCACGGTGAGAACGACGGTCGGTCGTCAAGGCGTTCCGGCTGTCGTCGAGGTAACCGGGGAATATCCGTTCAAGGATCGCGTTCATATCCATTTGTCGCTGGAATACGAGGCATCGTTTCCTCTATCGCTGCGCATCCCGGCCTGGTGCGACGATCCTGTCATAACTCTGAATGGGCGCGATTTGCCATTCCAGGTGCAGTCCGGTTATGCACGAATCGTACAGAACTGGCAGAACGGCGACCGATTGGATATTCATTTGCCGATGGAAGTGAAGACTGTTACGCGCAGCATGTACGCTACCAGCATTGAAAGAGGGCCGCTGGTGTATGTGCTGCCCGTGAAGGAGAACTGGCAGATGATCCGGCAGCGCGACATGTTCCACGATTGGGAGATTTACCCTGCATCTCCATGGAAATACGGTTTGGTCGCCGATACGTCATTCGAGGTGCTTGAGCAGGATATGGTCCGCCAGCCGTTCCTGGCGAAGGATGCACCTGTCCGGGTGAAGGTGAAAGGCCAGCTGATTCGGGATTGGAAGATGGAAGGCAACAACGCCGGAAACCCTCCGCTGCATCCGAACACGGACGGACAGCCCATTACGGAATTGGAGTTGGTTCCATACGGAAGCGCCAGGCTTCGGATCGGTGAGTTCCCTCTGATTGGAGAGCGGAAAAGAGCCGCAAAGAAATAAGTGAAAGTAAGCACGCTATAATCGTTTTATAATGTAGAATCCCCCTATTGAGGGGGATTCTTATTCTTGTTTATCCGCCCGTCATCTTATTATGCTGTTGCTGATCGATGGGTTTATCCACTTGTTCCCACGGCTTACGGAGCAATAACCCCATGACGACCCCAAGAGCGGCCACAGTCATCACAACAAGGAATGTAAACGAGAACGCATCAGCCCAAGCATCGACTTTCGGTACGGAATGAGAAGAGGCCGAAATACGGGTTGTCAACAATGTTGAGAAGACAGCCACGGCAAAGGAGCCCACAACTTGCTGTGAAGCATTGTTTAGGGATGTCACACGGTTGATTAATCCTTGCGGTGCAGCGTTCATAACGTAGGCGTTCAAAGACATAGCATATAATGCATGGCCGGATCCGGCTAAGGTCATGGCGACAAGGATGATTCCCGTTCCTCTGCCAAATGAATCCGTAAAGAGCAAGAATGCTCCCAGACCAAGAAGTGCAGTACCGATAATAACAAGCAGCTTTACACTACGAAACCGATCATACATACGTCCACCAATCTGCATGAGTACGATACTGGCAATAGCAGGTGATATCATGAGAAGCCCAGTATCAAAAGCATTAAGTCCTTTCACCTGCTGGAGATAAACGGGAACCAGAAAGAAGTTTCCATAGAATGCAGCGGCTGTTATCCATAGAATTAACATAGCACTTGTAAAAGACTTGGAGCGGAACACTCGCAACTCAAGGAGCGGCTCGCTATTTCCAAGTTCAATCAGGATGAATAGTAGAAGCGCCGCAACACCAACCGCAAGGCCGATAATGGTCTGTATGGAGCCCCATCCGGCATCGCCCGCTTGATTCACGCCATAGAGGAGGGCGGCAAAAGCGATTGGACCAAAAATCATTCCGAGTTTATCCAGCTTAGCTTGAGTCTGACTCTTCAGTTTAGGAAGATAGCGTAGTCCAAACCAGATTCCTAATAAGCCTACAGGTACATTCACCCAGAATAAAAAGGGCCAGCTAACGTTATCCACCAACCACCCGGCAAACACGGGTCCGATGGCTGGTGCAATAAGAATGGGAACGCCCAAGTACGATCCCATTACGGTTCCTACCTTATCAGGAGGACTGATCTGAAAGACAATGGCATAACCAATGGGCATGACTATGCCTCCTCCTAAACCTTGAAGTACACGAAATAGTATAAATTGCTCTGCGTTGACCGAGAGTGCGCACAGAATAGAGCAGATTGTAAAAATGAAGATTGCCAGGATAAACATGCGCCTGCTGCCAAAACGATCAGCCAGCCAGCCGGCTACCGGAATGATGGCCGCTTCGGCAAGAATATAACCCGTGGTCGCCCATTGCATGAAAGATAACGAGCTTTGAAAGGAATTCATTAGATTAGGAATGGCTACATTCATGGCTGTCATATTAAGTAGGACCATAAACATGCCAATGATGATAGCGAATAAGGGTGCGCGAATTTCTTTTATGGTAGTAATGGTGGTCGACATGTATTGTCTCCTCCTGTTATATTTTTTTGTTCGAAGTCACATCTCCGGGTATGTGACCCCATTCAGAAAGAGAATCGCGCGATTCCAGGTGATACGTGATGCAGTATTCAAGTTTGCACCTTGATCACAGCTATGTGCCAAATTATAATGACTCTAAATCAACAATAACAGTAGGCAATATTTATTGATTAGATCATTTAATATAGACCAACTTACTTTACGTTAGGGTGGTGATGACTTGAGCGATCGTTCAGAGCATCGTGAGGATTATGAGGCATGTACGGAGGTTATCGGCGAGGTTTTAAAAATAGTGGCAGTGAAACGCGCGGTTCACGTAATCGGTGAACTGCATGATGGTCCCCAGCGGTTTAACCGCTTGCGTCGGAGTTTGGGCAATATCAGCACGCAATCATTGACAGTGATTCTGAGGCATCTGGAGCAAAACGGCATCATTAGCCGTCAGGTATTGCCGACTATGCCGGTTACCGTGGAGTATTCATTGACAGACCAAGGTAGAGAATTTGAAGAGGTCCTAAATGTGATACATGATTGGGGAGCATCTAGGAGAATGCATCGGACTCCTTTAGGAAAAGCAAGTTTCTCAGCAGAGAAATAGATAAACGAAACTCATGAAAACCGCGTTGATCGCGGTTTTTTTGTTGTACAGCTATGTGTTCAAGGTTAAGATAAGTGTTTACCAAGCTTTGGAAAACACATAATATGGAGTTATTGGAATATCGAGGTGATCGTATGAGAATAGACAAGAGCATATTTAATATCTCGGCATGGCTGGCTCTGTTTACCATCCTTGTGTTCCCAGGTAAAATATGGGCGGAGGGTGAGGGTGCACCCCGAATCGAATATGGATTTCCGTTTAGATTCTTTATCAAGTATTATCCGGATTACATGGATAGCAGTCCCTGGTTTATTAAGGGCGTTCACATTCAACTGCTGTCTTATTTTTTCAATGTATTGGTGATTTATTGGATACTGCACATGTTGTTGTCGCTAGGAAAAAGTATAAAAAAGAAAGAGTAATGGGATAAGCGATATGGAATGCGCTGGTGAGAAAGGGAAATTTGCCAAAGGAGATTTTCATGAAGATAAGAATGATAGTGGTCCTATTACTCGTATTTGTTATCCTGATAAATGGCAATGCTCAACGAGATTCGATGGATACGCCCCTATATGAAGGTAGAAGCCTCGTCATTGGTGTGATCGGAGAAACACCGCAAGTCAGGGAGAAGGGGCATGTGGGTTTTAAAGAAGTTACGTTTCAGCAGCTAGAGGATCTAGACCTTTCCGCGGAGTTGGACGCCATATTCATAACAAAAGAACATTTGATGGAAGCTTCTAAGCCTAAGTATACAGAAGTGTATAATAAGGCTGAAGTTCCCTTTTTCTATATTGAGTCTAAAAAATCTCATGTCCCCTTCACGGTCGAAGAATTGTCTTACGATGAGGTTCCGGATCTTTCATCGGATATGTATGCAACCGGATATTACGGCAAGGATGCGGAGCATTGGGGTTATGGCTTATACAACGGTGTAATGAATGAGACCAATGTCCAGGCTGTTTATTCCCATATTTTCGCAACGATCGAGTCGTTGCATCATGACGGAGGAACGTAATTTGCGGGAAATCATTTGGTTGGAGAAAAGCGAGACGCTTGAGCTATTGTTGGAACATGAACCTGCAATTCAAGTCATCCCGTTAGAGTCCGGTCTGGAAGCAGAGGTGGCGAAGATCGTCACGCCATCGGCAGACTACGTACTAAAGGTTTGGAATAAAACGTCCAAACCCGACGTTCAAATGCAGTATCGAATATTGAATGCATTGTATTCGCATGGAAGGGCCGTATCGAAGCCTGTGGGCTGGGGGACAGACCGGAATAGCAATCCAGTAATGCTGACCAGTTACGACGGCACGCCCGTACAAATAGTCAATCAGTCTAAACTAGTAAAGCTTGCGAAAACGCTAATGGATATACATAAGCTGCCCCTGGATAGCCTGAACGGCTTCGGGCTGCCGAGGTATGATTTCGTCTCTTATTTTTATCCTCGAATGGATGAGTTCCCGGATATCCAACATCCATTGATGGAGCTTGTTGAGCGTGCACATATCAAACAAGAATGTATCATCCATGGCGATTATCACCTTGGCAATATTCTTGAGCATGAAAACAAACTGACCGTGATCGATTGGACGAATGTCCAAATGGGCGATCCCCGATATGATATCGCATGGTCGATTATCTTAATGTGGATATATGTAAGCGAGAAGCAAGCGTCCTTTTACCGTGTTGCATTTTGTGCCGAGAACCGTTACGAAGCCGCTGAGCTTGAGCTGTTTGAAGCCATTGCGTGTCTGCGCTGGGTTTTGCTTAGCAGAGTGGACCACCCTCCCATTAGAAAGGATACGATCGCTAGGGTAAGGTCGATATTGAAGAGCAACACGTATTTAAATATCAGGGCTCTTTAAGTTTGATCCCAAATGACCAGCCAGGTTCCCAAATGCAAGACAGAGATAGATTCGTGAAATATTACAGCTGTACACGGAGCCCCCTGAAGCCACCTTGCATAATGGTAAGGGGCTTTTTTCTATATTAGTAGCAGCGTGATAAGCCAGCCAATCGCCCAAGAATGAGATAAGTTAGAGCTATGCAAAAAGTCGAGTACAATTCTCTTCTGAAGTTTTATAAAAATAGGGTTGACATAAGCATGTACCTTCTTGTAATCTGTGATTGTAATCGTTTACGTAATCGATTACATAGCGGAATCATGACGTTTTGAGGTGAACAATGTTTGGCAAAAGCAACGATTAAACAAGTAGCAGCGGCAGCAGAAGTATCCACGGCAACCGTTTCAAGAGTGCTGAACGACAGCGATTATGTAAGCGATGAAATTAAAGAGCGAGTGATGGCGGCGGTGAACCAATTGAATTACCGTCCAAGCGCCATCGCCCGCAGTCTGAAGCAGGACCGGACCTATATGATCGGGGTTATTGTTCCTGATATTTCCAACCCTTATTTTATGGGGATCTCCAGAGGTATTGAGGACATTGTAGGCAAAGAAGGCTTTCAGCTTATATTCTGCAGCTCGGATGAGAATCCGGACAAGGAACGACGACTGCTTAAGCTTATGCAGGAAAAGCGCGTGGACGCCGTCGTACTGGCGACGTCGGGCGGCAATGATCCGGCGATCAAGCAGCTGGCGGATTCCAAAATGCCGATTGTTCTCGTAGACCGGAAGCCGGACTCGCCGGAAGCGGGTTTGACTCTCGATCTGGTAGCCGAGGACAACACCGAGGGCGCATCCCGCCTGACCCGGAAGCTGCTTGAGGATGGTCATACGGTTATTGGTGTAGTAAATGGACCGACGAGATCCAGCACAGGAAGGGAACGTCTTGAAGGTGTCCGGAAAGCAATGAAGGAATACGGTTTGAACGAGGAACCCATGGTGTACAATGGAGACTTTTCTACGGAGGATGGAATCCGCGCGATACAGCATTTTCTGGCAGGGGGAAGAAGGCCAACTGCGGTTATATCCCTGAATAACCGCATGAGTCTCGGTGTTTTGCTTGAGATTGTGCGTTGCGGTCTAAAGATTCCGGCCGATATGGCCGTAGCTTCTTTCGGTGAAGTAGAGTCCGGTCCATTACTCAAGGAATCGGGACTCTATTATATGGAGCAGCATCCCTATGACATGGGGATCAAAACCGGCGAGATTCTTCTGCGTCGAATTCGCGATGAGGCCCCGCTGTCTGAACCTGAAATAGCGATTTACAGCAATGAAGTGAAACAGCTGGATTGATTCTACATGCTGCCGCTCTAAAAACAGAGAGGATGAGGACGATGCAATATCAAACTCACAACTGCAATCGATTGCAGAATCAGCTGCCGAAGATTGGTATACGACCTGTTGTAGATGGTCGGAGGGGAGGCATTCGGGAATCGCTGGAGGACGTAACGATGGATATGGCGAAGCGAACGGCGCGTCTGCTTACCGAACGGCTAAGGCATAGCAACGGGCTGCCGGTAGAATGCGTGATGGCTGACACCTGCATTGGAGGCGTAGCCGAAGCCGCACGTACGGAGGAGAAATTTGCCAGGGAGAATGTCGGTCTTACCATTTCGGTGACTCCCTCCTGGTGTTATCCAACGGAAACGATGGATACGCATCCGACAAGGCCGAAAGCCATTTGGGGATTTAACGGAACGGAGCGCCCCGGTGCCGTGTATCTGGCAGCAGCTCTTGGCGCGCATAATCAGAAGGGACTTCCGGCTTTCTCTATCTATGGTCGGGATGTGCAGGATATCGGGGATACCGAAATTACGGCTGACGTAGAGGAGAAACTTTTGCAATTTGCAAAGGCTGGCCTTGCCGTAGCGACCATGAAGGGGACTTCGTATCTGTCGATGGGCACAGTATCTATGGGAATCGCGGGCTGTATCGTCGACGAGGATTTTTTCCAGAAGTATCTTGGGATGCGCAATGAATATGTGGATATGACGGAATTCGTAAGACGAATCGAGCTGGAAATTTACGATCATGACGAATATGAGCGGGCGCTTTCCTGGATTAAAGAAAACTGCAAGCCTGGGGCGGACGTCAATCCGGAGCATTTGAAGCGAACCGATGAGCAGAAGCAGCAGGATTGGGAGACCGTCGCGAAGATGGCGTTGATCGCGCGCGATTTGATGGTGGGTAATCCGAAGCTGGCGGAAATGGGATACGGAGAGGAAGCGCTCGGGCGAAATGCGCTGGCTGCAGGTTTTCAAGGACAACGTGCCTGGACGGATTATTTTCCGACCGGGGATTTCATGGAGGCTATACTGAACTCATCCTTTGATTGGAATGGTCTGAGAGAGCCCTACATGGTCGCAACGGAGAACGACAATCTGAATGGGATTACGATGCTGTTCGGACATCTTCTCACGGATGCAGCGCAGGTTTTTGCGGATGTTCGTACATACTGGAGCCCGGAAGCCGTAAAGCGTGTAACCGGGTATCAGCTTGAGGGAATTGCGGCGCAGGGCGTGATCCACCTGATCAATTCCGGGCCTGCTGCCCTTGACGGGACGGGAAGGCAGACAAAGGACGGCAGACCGGCGATGAAGCCGTTCTGGGAAATCACGCAGGAGGAAGTTCAGGACTGCCTCGATGCGGTCAAATGGTGTCCGGCTATTGATTTCTTCCGCGGGGGTGGCTTCTCAACCGACTTTACGACCCGGGAAGGTATGCCGGTAACGATCGCGAGAATAAATAGGGTTGCGGGTGTTGGACCGGTCCTTCATATTGCCGAGGGGATGACCGTTGAGCTGCCGGACGCGGTACACGATATATTGGATCAGCGAAGTGATCCTACATGGCCGACGACCTGGTTCGTGCCGAATCTGACCGGTCAAGGCCTGTTCAGGGATGTATATACCGTGATGAGCAATTGGGGATCCAACCATGCCGCTATGAGTTATGGGCATATCGGCGGGGAATTGATCACCTTGGCATCAATGATCCGCATTCCGGTATGCATGCACAAC
>NZ_JBNDYG010000028.1:6822-123040 GCF_049893405.1 Paenibacillus sp. Dod16 | reverse complement strand
ACAACGTTCCGGAGGAACGGATATTCCGGCCAAGCGCCTGGACCGCCTTTGGCGGACTGGAACCGGTCTCGGCCGATTACCGGGCATGCGCAGCTTACGGTCCTTTGTACAAATAGGAGGCAGATAACATGAAGCAGTTATACACCATTGGCGTGGATTTTGGTACGGAATCGGGCAGAGCTCTGTTGGTTGATATCACGACCGGGCGAGAAGTTGCTACCCATGTGACGCCATACACGCATGGAGTCATGGACGAGGTGCTGGTCCACTCGGGTTTGAAGCTGGGGCAGGATTGGGCGCTGCAGCATCCAGATGATTACATAGAGGTGCTTCGGCAATCCATCCCGCGCGTGCTCTCGGAGGCTAACGTATCTCCGGATCAAGTCATCGGGATCGGCATCGACTTCACGGCATGCACGATGATGCCGCTGGATGCCGGGGGGACTCCGCTGTGCATGCTCGAGGAATGGAGGGACAATCCTCATAGCTGGGTAAAGCTGTGGAAGCATCACGCGGCTCAGGATGAAGCGAACCTGATTAATGAGGCCGCTAAGCGGCGAGGGGAGAAATTTCTTGCACGCTACGGAGGGAAGCTGTCCTCGGAGTGGATGCTTGCGAAGTCTTTACAGATTCTGAATGAAGCTCCCGAGTTGTATGAGCACGCTGTACTGTTTATGGAGGCTGCCGATTGGGTGGTCATGGAATTGACCGGTCAGCTCGCACGGAGCAGCTGCACCGCAGGTTATAAAGCCAATTGGCATAAACGGGATGGATATCCGTCCAAGGAGTTCCTCCAGTCGCTTGATCCGAGGTTCGGGACCCTTGTGGAGGCGAAACTGCGAGGCCCGATCAAGCCACTGGGTTCAAAAGCTGGCGGATTAACCGACTCGATGGCAGCTATAACCGGGCTTCTGCCAGGAACCGCGGTAGCCGTAGCCATCATCGATGCCCATGCCATGGTGCCGGCCGTCAGTGTCGTAACTCCGGGTAAACTGGTGCTCGCCATGGGAACCTCTACCTGTCATTTGATATTAAGCGACAAGGAAGTGACGGGAGAAGGGATTTGCGGTGTCGTCGAGGACGGGATCATCCCCGGTTATTACGGGTATGAGGCAGGACAATCGGCCGTTGGCGATATATTTGCCTGGTATGTGGATGAGGCAGTGCCGGAATATGTAAGACGCAAGGCTGCCGAAGATCGCCTCGGCATTCATGAGTGGCTTGAGAGGGGAGCATCACAATATGAGCCTGGCCAAACCGGCCTGCTGGCTCTCGACTGGTGGAATGGAAGCCGTTCCGTACTGATGGATGCCGATCTGAGCGGTGTCATCCTTGGATTGACCCTGCAGACCAAGCCAGAGGAAATATACCGGGCGCTTCTGGAGGCTACCGCCTTCGGAACGCGAGCGATCATCGAAGCCTTTACCGAAAGCGGCGTTGAAGTCCAGGAGCTCTATGCTTGCGGCGGATTGCCGCAGCGAAACCGGCTGCTGATGCAAATCTATGCCGACGTTACCGGCAAGGAAATCAAAGTAGCGGATACCGTCCAGACGGCTGCCTTTGGTGCAGCTATGTTCGGTGCCGTTGCGGCAGGCAAAGAGCGGGGAGGCTTTGAGAGCATCGTAGAGGCAGCAGAAGCCATAGCTCGTGTTCGTGAAGAGACCTTTAAGCCGATTGAGGCCAACGTGCGTGTATATGATCAATTATACAAGGAATATAAAGGACTTCATGATTATTTGGGAAGAGGCGAAAACGGGGTGCTGAAACGCTTGAAAGCATTAAAGAGCGGAAAATTACCGGAATGAATGAAAGATTGAACGCCTAAAAAAAACGCCTAAATAAACGTCTGGCCACGACGAAATATGGCCGGGTAGCATTGGACTCATAAACTGGGAATGCAGGTTCTGGAAAGATCTGCATTCCGTATTAACTAATTCTGCAATCGATGTCACAATTTGTGAAACGACATTACGAAGTACGTTCAACTATCATCCGCAAGCCAAAAAGGAGCGAATCATTCATGGACCATCAAGCAGCATTATCTTCACTCAGCCTTACCCGAACCGGAAAAAGAAAACGGGAATCCAGCTACGACCGTTCTGGAGGCAATAAAGACTACTTCTCCATCAACCCAGGCGATCTGACCGAAATTTGCAGCATTCCGGGCGCTGGCGCTATCACTCACATCTGGATGACAATGGCCAGCGACGTCCCTGCGGAGGAATTGTATTTGCCGCGAAAAATCGTTCTCCGCATGTACTGGGACCAAGAGACGGAGCCCAGCGTGGAAGCGCCGATTGGCGATTTTTTCGGAATGGGGCACGGGCTCACCAAAAATTATACGTCAGCGGCATTGATGATGAGTCCCGAGGACGGCAAGGCATTCAACAGCTTCTTCCGTATGCCGTATGCGGATGGAGCCCGCATTACGATTGAGAGCGAGGCGGAGCATCCAATCAAATTTTATTTCTATGTGGATTATGAGTCCTACGATAAGCTGCCTGAGGAGGAGCTGAGATTCCATGCCCAGTGGCACCGGGAAAATCCGACCGACGGTATTCCGGACACCGGGGTGGACAACGCCTTCTACGAATTCGGCGGCAAGAATACGACCGGCAGCGGCAACTATGTCATTTTGGACGCGGTCGGAAAGGGCCATTACATCGGCTGCAACTTCAATGTCCACAACCTGCGCGATACGCGGGAATGGAACTGGTACGGCGAAGGCGACGACATGATCTTCATCGATGGGGAACCGTGGCCTCCGACCTTGCACGGAACGGGCATGGAGGATTATTTCAACACGGCTTGGTGTCCGCAGCAGGAGGTGTGCACCCCGTATCATGGCATTATTTTGGGAGGGGGACCGAACTGGAGCGGCAAAATCTCCACGTACCGTTATCATATCCTGGACCCGATCATGTTCGAGAGCAGCATCAAGGTTACGATTGAGCACGGCCATAACAATCATCGTAGCGACGATGTTTCCTCAACGGCGTATTGGTATCAGGCAGAACCGCATCGCCCTTTCCCGAAACTGCCGAAGGTCGATAACCGATTGCCTCTGCCGCATATCAAGCCGCTTAACCCTGCCAGCATGAAACAGATCTTCGGCCATTCTAACCCTTGATATCAAGGGTGGGATATCGTATCGAAAGGGGAGATGAGCTTGAGGGTGAAAACGGCTTTGCTTGCCGGCCTATTCTTGCTGCTCTGCGGCTGCACGAACGGCAGCAAGGTGAATCCCCAGCTTGATGGAGCAGATAAGGAGTTTTTATTAAAAGGCATAACCGGCCTGGAACAAATTACGCAATTGACCGGCGAACCATCGCCTAATCGCACGGATCGTTACGCGGTGTTCGGGACCGACCTCGGTTCCATGATGAACGACGGGGAACGAACTTACTTCGTGTTCGGGGATACGTTCGGCGAGAGAGAGCCAGGACAGA
Organism: Paenibacillus sp. Dod16; assembly: GCF_049893405.1. Classification (NCBI taxonomy): domain Bacteria; kingdom Bacillati; phylum Bacillota; class Bacilli; order Caryophanales; family Paenibacillaceae; genus Paenibacillus; species Paenibacillus sp. Dod16. The sequence continues at coordinate 119,591 of NZ_JBNDYG010000028.1, read as the reverse complement.
CTGGCGGAGGAGGCAGCTACTGGCGCTCCAACACGATGGCCTATACAACGGATGCGGAGGCGGCTGACGGCATCACATTTGAAGGCATGGTGGCGGATGAATTCGGAACGGCCAAGGAATTGCTGCCCTCAGCCAAAATCGACTACGAAGAAATGACGAAAATCCCGACCCACGGCATTGCGGCAGGAGGTGCGTTGTATTTGTACTACATGTCGGTCAAACATTGGGGAGATCCGGGGAAGTGGGACGCCAATTACAGCAGCGTCGCCAAATCGGTTGATAACGGAGAAACCTGGGAGCTGCAGGACCAGCTCCGTTGGCCGGGGGATGGCAATTTCATTCAGGTAAGCCCCTATAAGGTGGAGAATGACGCAGGCGGCTCGAACATTTATTTCTGGGGTATTCCAGCCGGGCGCTTTGGCGGCGTTCAGCTTATGAAGGTGGGGGAGGAGCACATCGAGAAGCAGTCCAAGTACGAGTATTTTAGCGGCGTGGATGCTGACGGCAATCCCCAGTGGAGCACCGATATGGAGGATGCAATAGAAGTGGTGGATGACACGGCAGGCGAGCTTTCGGTTGTATGGAATGCTTATCTGGAACGCTGGCTGATGACATATCTGAAGGAAGGTAGGGGTGTTGTCATACGTGAAGGCATAACGCCATGGGGACCATGGGGCAAGCCTCTGGATTTGGTCCGAGCCGAGGATTATCCGGGACTGTACGGTCCCTATATGAATGAGCGGTATACCGAGAATGACGGGCAAACGATCTACTTTACCTTGTCTTTATGGGATCCATACAACGTCTTCTGGTTTAAAGCCTCGCTGGAAAAATGAAAACGGATTCAATTCATGTTCGGTTTAAATGCGAATCGCATTTAAATAGTTTGATCCATTATAAGGAGGGTTCATGATGCAGAAAACAACCATCAGCTTCAAATCCTGGCGTGTTCCGTTCTCCGTAATTCTGGTTCTCGTACTGTTCATTACAGGCTGCGGCGGACGATCCGGCGGTCCCGGAGGGGGAGCATTAAGCAATCCACCGGAAAATGAAAGCGTAAACAACGGAGGCGGCGCCGGCGACAAAGTAGTGATTGATTTCTGGGCGCAAAAATTCGAGGATACCACCGATGCCTGGTTCAAGAAATGGGTCGGCGAATTTAACAAATCCCAAAGCGAAGTCGAAGTGAAGCTGACGATTGTTCCGGCTGACGCTTGGGACCAGAAGATGAAGGCAGCGCAAGCCGCGGGGAAAGCGCCGGATATCCGAACGATCAACTACGGCAATGTGGCCAACGCGGCAAAGACGGGTCAGCTTATGGCGCTGAACGATTTGATGGATTCTGCGGCATTCGATGATTTGTACGACAACATGAAGGATTTTGTAGCCGTCAACGGTCAGTACTACGCTTACCCGAAGCTCGTTGAACCGTCAGCCGTGATGTTCTATCGGAAAGACATGTTTGAGGCAGCCGGGCTTGACCCGAATCAGCCGCCGACCACGTGGACGGAGCTTCTGGAGACGGCTCAGAAGCTGACCAAGAAAGGCGTGTTCGGATTATCGATCGCGCAAACGGCTCCGGATCTGGGCTGGTCGAGCTGGGGACTGCAGTACAACGCGGCAGGACATCTTGCGGTGACGGAGGACTGGTCCAAAGCGGACGTGAATAATGAAGGATACAAGGCGCTCCTGGATTTTTACCAGAAAGCCTACCAGTCCGGCGTCATGCCGAAGCAGGCTCTGGCCGGATATGCGGATATCAAGCCTTTCGGCGAGGGCAAGATTGCCATCCAGATTTGCGGATCCTGGGCAATCGGACAGCTTCGCAACACCTATAAAGATATGGTTGGTAAAGTAGGGATCGCACCAATGGCATCGATGGACGGCGATTTGACGAAACCGACGGCAACGCTCGGCGGCTGGTCGCTGGCAGTTGACGGGAAATCCAAGCATCCGCAGGAATCGGCCGATTTCATCTCATACCTCCTCGCGGGTGATCCGAACATCATGATCGACTTTTTCAAGACGTCTCAATTCTCCAAGTTCTCCCCGCGCAAATCGGTGGACGAAGCGATGAAGTCCGATCCGGATGCATCGAAGGATGCATGGCGTTCGCTGGTCTCCGAACAGATCATACCATACTCCCAAGCGGAGCCGATCTATCCATGGGACATCAGCTTCGCGCTCGCCACCTCCATTGAGTCCGCCATGAAAGGAACGTCAGTGGACAAAGCACTGGAGAAAGCGGAGAAGGATATTAACGATTTCATTACCAAAAACAAGCTTGCCGGCACAAATCCGAAAAATTAGCGCTTAGGCGGCCATCGGGGATCAACCCTTCAAATACGGATATCCGATTTCGGATGGCTGCCTCATCCTTAGGTCATGGTGGTGACTCTACATGTTTAAGAAAAATTTCCGGCAGGATAACGGAGTGGCTTATTTGCTTCTCGCACCCATCGTCATCCTGCTAACGATCTTTGTCATCATACCTTTCTTCTATGCCCTGCGAGTGAGTTTCTATAATTGGAGCTTCTACCAGGATTCCACCTTTGTGGGCTTACAGAATTTCTATATGGTGCTGACGGATGACCTCTTTCTCCAGTCCATCTGGGTAGGGCTCAAGTTTGCCCTTATGGTCGTTCCGACGATGCTGATTCTCTCATTTCTGTTCGCCAACATCATTAAGAACCTGGGCTCCGGCTTCGCAAGCGTCGTGAAGACCTCCGTGTACATCCCAACCATCATTTCCGGGATCGTGGCATCGGTCATCTTCGTCTTTATCTTCGATTATGCCGGCGGCTTAGCCAATTATATCATCGGACTGTTCGGATATGAGCCGAAAGCTTGGCTTGCGGATGTGGCTACGGCGCTGCCCAGCATCGCCGCTCCTGCCGTATGGCTGGGCTTCGGTCTCACAACGCTGATCATGCTGGCAGGTCTTCACGATATTCCGAAGAGCTACTATGAGGCTGCGGAACTGGAGGGAGCGGGCACCTTTGTCCGCATGTGGTACATCACGATTCCGCTCATGCGCAATGTGATTCTGTATCTGCTCGTAACCGGATTTACGGCGCAAATCTCACAGTTCGAGCTGTCCCTCGTAATGACGGGTGGCGGACCGCTCAGCGAGACCACAACGCCGAACCTGTATATCTTGAACCATTTCCGCAACGACGTCATGGTCGGCAATTCCATCGCGGCATCGCTGCTGTTGTTCGTGGTTCTGGGCAGCATCTCGGCCATCATCTTCAGAGTATTGAATTCGGAAAAAGCGATCGACGGTTAGGGAAGACAGGAGGATAACTTGATGAAAACGTTCAACGGAGTTCAGAAAACATTGATGACACTTTTGACCGGTCTGGTGACAATTATGGCTCTGTTCCCGCTGCTGTGGGTCATCATCGCCGGGTTCAAAGACAAGGCGGAGGTGCTTGCCACGCCGTTCCGATTCTTCCCCAAGAAGTGGATGGTTCAGAATTATACGGACATTCTCGGCGATTCGGCCTTCATTCAGTCGATGCTCGTCACATTCGGGGGGGCGGTATTATTTGCAGCGCTGAGCTTGGCCGTTAATGCTACGGCGGCATACGTCTTCGCCAGGCTCGAATTTCGGTTCAAGACGTTTCTGTGGGTCTACGTCATCATCACCATGTTCATTCCCGGCATGGCGATCCTGCTGACCTCTTTCATCGTGGTGAATGAGATGGGCATGCTCGATACGCTTGCTGTGCTCGTATTGCCCGGGATCGCTTCTGCGGGACATATGTTCTTCATCCGCCAATTCTATCTGAATATCCCTATGGCGCTGGAAGAGGCGGCGCTGATCGACGGAGCGGGCAGGACCAAGATCTTTACCCATATTTTCATTCCCATGTCGTTCCCGGTCTTTGTCATTGTAGGCATCGGCTCCTATTTGGCCTATTGGAATTCCTTCGTATGGCCGACGATGACGGTTACCAACCCGGAGCTGTTTCAGATTATGCAGTATTTGTACACCTTCCGTTCCGAGCGTGCAACGGAAATGGGCATGCTGATGGCCGGATCGGCGCTTTCCTGTTTGCCGACCATTGTCCTGTTCCTCTTCTTCCAGAAGCACATCATTTCAGGAATCAAAATCTCCGGATTGAAATAGCGTTTCAATGCCAAAAAGTGGAGGTGGCGCATGATTATCATTGAGAACGGACACATTCGGGTTGAGATCAGCGAGCATAACGGAACGATCCAAGCCGTACGCGATCGCTTAAAGGGGATCGATTACATCGCGGACTCGGGCCGTGGCCGTACGGATCCGTTTCGACTTGAGACAGACGCGGGGTTTAGCAGTTCTTTTCAAAAGTTTGAATGGAGCCGGGAACGTGCCGCATCCGGGCATAATCAAGTTCGATTATGCTGGCACACGCAGGAAGGCATGATTGTAACCTCGTCCGTAACACTCACGGCGGAAGAGAACGGTATTGAATTCAAATGCGGGGTTGATAACCACTCGGAAGACAGGGTGCTAAGCCTGGAATATCCGATTGTCCCGAACATGGCCACGATTACGGAGGATGGCGAAGAGGATTATATTGCCCATCCCTTCGCGACCGGATTTGAAGTTAACAACCCGATGAAGGTTTTTGAAACGGACGGGATCGGGTTTCGTTTTATGCCGTACCCGGAAAGCTTCTCGGGGGCGACGATGCAGTTCTTTACCTATTACGGCAAGGGCAGGGGCGGGCTGTATTTCGCGGCGCTGGACGGCGAAGGCCATCCGAAATGGCTGAATTTCTACAAGAACGGGAATGGCATGCTGGAAGCCTCCGTGATCCATGGCTGCAGCGATATGGGACCCGGCAAAGGGATACGGCCTCATTACCCGGTACAGGTGTCGCTTCTGTCTGGAGGCGGGTGGTACGAAGCTGCTGACCGATACAAGAGCTGGGCCGTAAGGCAGAAGTGGTGTTCACGCGGCAAGCTTTCGGGCAGGGCTGCGAAGGAGGGCAGTCAATGGCTGCATGAGGACATGGGAGCAGCAACCTTCGGAATCAATGCGGGATCGGACCGCACGGCCTGGATTCAGAAATATCATGATAGCATCGGAACGCCGATGTTTCACATTCTGGGCCCCGACTGGACGCATCGGCCGCAGACGTTCGGCAGCGGCGTGCCGGGAGGATATGACGATTGGTTCCCGACCCGGTTCAACCCGGAGAACATCGCTCTGATTCGAAAGCTGGGCCATCGCTTCGCCCCGTTCGAGTTCGATTACCTGTACCATTTTGACGGAGCCGACGGAGAGCTTGGCAAGGAAGCCGAGCAGAAATTTCCCGAGTTGAAAAAAAGCGTGGATGCCTACCGCTTCCCGTTCCTCTGTCCGGCACATCCGTATACCCATGATTTTCATGTAAAACGGGATGCGGCGCTGCAGCGAAGCGACGATATCGATGCGATTTACTATGATATCTCCGCCAACAACATTCTAAAGGTCTGCATGGATGAAAACCATGGTCATCCGGTGGGAGCCGGCAGGATCATCGAGGAGGCCTACCGGCGGAACTATGCGGATACGAAGGCGGCCATGTACGAAATCGCGGAACGTTACATCCCTATGGGCACCGAGATGATCAATGAGACGATGCTCGATCTGATCGACTACTATCAGGCGCGGGCCGGAGGGCAGCCCGCAGCGCCGCTTGAAGGCTGGCCGATCCGGGAGCTGCTTAAGTCAGGCGATGCCCGCCTGATCCCGATGTTCACATACGTGTATCATGAGTACGGCGCGCTGAGATTGGACGGCTGGGGCAAGCTGACAGAGGAAATTGGGGAGCTGTACTATTTTACGGTGGCACGCACGTATCTCTGGGGCGGTGTATACGAATTGAATTACGAATACAGTCCGATGGAGGCGCTGGACGGGATCGAAAATACGGCGGAGGAGCATTACTACCCGTTTGATCCTCGCGGGTATGCCTTTTCGACGAAGCGGGCCGAGTATTTGGCGCTGTATGCACGGCTTCGGACCGGAGCGGCGAAGACGTACTGGTCGTATGGGACCATGCTTCGGCCCCTCTCCTTCGACAGCCCGCAGGCTTCTATGAAATGGTTTCACTATAACCATGGCAAGGAAACGCCGGAATATAACAATGCAGGAGTATTGCTGACCGATTCCGTTATCCATGCGGCATGGCAGAATGAGCAAGGCGATGTTGGCTTGTTCTTTGCGAATGTGAGCGAAGCGGAGCAAACGATACGTATAGATCTACGACCGGAAGACTACGGGAAAACGGCAGTGAGCGGGCGGCTGTACATGCTTACGGGAGAGCAGACCGTAGATTGCGATTCGCAGCAAGATGATCGGCGCTTGCTCTCGCTTCCAGCCCGAAGCATCGCGATGCTGGAGTTGACCTAGCCTTGAACTCGAGAATATAGATAATGGATGAATTTTGGCGTGATAAGATTTGACGGTAAACCAAATAGTCGGATAACGGGGAGAAGGGAGACATCCATGAAACGATTACCGGATTCTTTTGTGAAGCAATGGGTTTACGACGATATCGGGCAAACGGCGCCAGAGGTAAGTCTGTATCAGCTGGATGAAGAGACGATCCACTGCGTGCTGACATTCGAGCTGGAGCAGACGATTCAACAGGATGACTGGCAGATGCGTTTGGAGCCGGCATTCCTGCCTCATTTTCACTGGGCGCCTCATTTAACGCCGACTTCCCGTCATGTGATGGACCAGCATTGCTTTCGTTCGCCCGCGCTCATCGTTCATGACGATACAAGGACGCTCATGCTCATACCGGATCTGGATCTGATCACGAAGGATGCAGACGCTCGTTGGTACATGGACCTGGATGCCCCTAATAACCTGCTTGTCTTGGGAATGAGCCGAACTCGGGTAAGCGAGCATGTGCTGTTTGAGAAGGTGAATGGGGCTTCATATTCTTCAGGAACGATACGCTTCGGTTTCTATTTGAAAATGGCGGATCATGATCAGGCCGGATTGAACCCCTGGCGACCGTTGCTGCAGTTTTTATGGGATCGATGGGGCCATGCCCAATTCAGTCAATCGATCGATGGGGAGGTCCGCCTAGATAGCTATGTAAAGCATGCTTATGAATGGGCTTTTCGGCATTGGAAAGACACGGTATGGCAGGAATTCGAATGGGACGGACGGAACATAGGGGCACCGGTATTCATTGCCGATGTGAGTCAAAGTCCGAATTATCCGGGCGTGCCCAACGAAAGGGAGAGCCGATCGATCTGGAATCAGGCCTGGTTCAGCTCCCTTCGCTCGGCTCAAGGCATCTACCGATACGGTAAGGAACAGAACGATCCGGAGCTGGTTCGCAAGGCAATGCTTATGAAGGAGCTTGCGCTGGCGGCCCCGCAGCGAGGCGGGTTCTTTCCCGCCGTCATCGCGACGGAGATGAAGCGGGTGATGGTAGATGGACAGCAGGTCAATCGGTCCGGGAGCTGGGCGTTAGCCTTCTGGGGAAATTCCAATCGCAACCCGGTCGATCCTTGGGGGGCGATCGCTGCAGCGCCTTATCATGTGCTGGATATGAGCTGGACGGCGCTGCTCATGCTTCGATGGCATGATGAGCTCGAGCCGGATCCAAGGCTGTTGGAATATGCCGCGCGCTATGCGGATGCGCTCGTGGCCCTCCAGGACGAGAAGGGATATTTTCCAGCCTGGCTGGATCAGGATACGTTAGCACCGCTGGATATCCTTCGGGAGTCCCCGGAAACGTCGCTCTCCGTCACGTTTTTGCTTAAGCTGCACCAATTGCGCCCGGATTCCAAATACATGGAAGCGGCAGAGCAGGCGCTTAAGGTTGTTATCCAGGAGATCGTGCCGACCGGCAGGTGGGAGGATTTCGAGACGTATTGGTCCTGCTGCGGTTATGGGCGCGATGAGCTTCCAGGCAACAAAGTGGCTAGGAATAACATGTTCAAGCAATGTAATTTCTCCATGTTTTGGACGGCGGAAGCGTTATACCATATGTATAAAACAAACGGTGACAAACGATATATGATCGTTGGCCAACGTGTGCTGGATGAAATGCTGATGACGCAGGCTTCCTGGCAGCCGCCCTATCTGTACGTCGACGTAGTGGGCGGATTCGGCGTCATGAACTGCGACGGGGAATGGAATGATGCCCGGCAAAGCCTGTTTGCTGAGCTGATTCTGCAATATGGCGTGGAGTTGGACCAAAAAGAATATATTGAGCGCGGGTTAGCCGCTTTGCAGGCCTCGTTCGTCATGATGTATTGTCCCGAAAACGAAAAAACAAAAGAGCAGTGGGAGCGGGCGTATCCTTTCTTTAACGAGAAGGATTACGGCTTCATGATGGAGAATTACGGTCATGATGGTGTTGTGGACGAGGAGGGGCGAGGCATGGGGACATTCACCATCTTCGATTGGGGGAACGGTGCGGCAGCTGAGGCTTACCTGCGGATTAAGGACCGTCTGGGTCAAACGTTGAAAGAGCGGTACGGATACGATATCACATACTAAAAGGAGCGATAACAGATGATAAACTTTAATGGACTTAATATGCACCTCGGAAATTTATCCCGGCTGTCCAATGCGCAGACGAGATCCATCAGCGCGGAGAATTTTACCGGCGAAAAAGGAAAGGGCGGAATGGCTACCGACGGGACGGGCGCAGCGGCTTCCAGGGACTTGGGCGTGGGCTGGAAGGTCTCTCCTTCCGTGGAGATTTTACCGGGCGAAACGTTTACGATGGGTGACATTCAGGGTCCCGGGGCGATTCAACATATCTGGCTTACGTGCCATCCGACGCTGTGGCGCAATCTGATTATCCGCATGTATTGGGACGATGAGCAGGAACCTTCGGTTGAGGTGCCCGTCGGTGATTTGTTCTGTAACGGATGGGGCGAGCGCAGCGATGTCAATTCAATTCCGGTTGCCGTGAATCCGGCCGGCGGCATGAACAGCTACTGGCAGATGCCCTTCCGCAAGCATGCCCGATTGACGATGGAGAACCGTGCGCCGGAAAAGGCAGTCCTTTACTATCAAATTGACTATACGCTGACGGACATCCCGGAAGATGAGGCATATTTTCACGCGCAGTGGCGGAGAACGAATCCCGTTCCATATAAAGAAGTTTATACCATTCTGGATGGGGTGACTGGACACGGGCACTATGTAGGGACTTACCTCGCCTGGCAGGTGAACAATAACGGCTGGTGGGGTGAAGGCGAGATCAAGTTCTATATGGACGGGGATCAGGATTATCCGACCATATGCGGTACGGGAACGGAAGATTATTTTGGCGGGGCCTGGAATTGGGAGCAGCCGATTGGTACCTACCGAACCTACTCGACGCCATATTTGGGGATGCACCAAGTGCTGAAGCCGGACGGGTTGTATCGAAGTCAGCAGCGCTTTGGCATGTATCGATGGCATGTCATGGATCCAATCCGTTTTCAAAGCGATCTTCGCGTGACCATTCAGGATCTTGGCTGGAGGTCCGGAGGAAGGTATCTTCCGCAGCAGAGCGATATTGCATCGACGGCGTTCTGGTATCAGGCCGAGCCCCATGCGCCATTTCCAGAGCTTCCGGGTAATGATGAGCGGGAGGTTATATAAAGGAGGAGCTATTGCTTACCTGCCGGTAAGGTGATAGTGTGAATCCATGGACCCTTTTGCGGGAGCATATGGCGTATCCATGGTTGTTAATGGAGGATAGGATGGACAAACATACGATTTATACGATTGCTGAACGGGTAGGCGTATCCCCTTCTACGGTGTCCAGAGCCTTGTCGGGAAGAGGTTACTGCAGTCCCAAGACGAAGAGCAAAATTCTGGCGGCTGCGAAGGAAATGAACTATGCGCCCGATCATGCAGCGAAGATGCTGAAAATGAGACAAACCAACAAAATTATTTTTGCCGTGCCCGATATATGCAACCCTTTTTATTTCGATATGATCAACGGAATCAATCAGGTGCTGGAAGAGCATGATTACCTGATGATTCTGTTTTACACCAAGCATAGGCTCCAGGAGGAGATGAAGGCAATTCAAACCCTGCGGGAAAATGTGGCCGATGGCATGATCATGGTGTCTTTTCATTTCGGTGAAGAGAATATCGGGGCCATCAATGCGCTGCAGGCACCGGTCGTGCTCACGAATAAATATGTCTCGCCGGAAGGGAATGACCGCTTCGATTATGTGTATGTGGACACATATGACGGGATCAAGCAAAGCACGGAGCATCTGATCCGTCAAGGCCTGCGTTGCATCGCCTATATGGGCGGCAATCTGAGCGAGCAGACCGGCCATGAGCGGTTCTGCGGGTATCGGGATGCCATGCTGCAAGCGGGGCTCCCCTTGCTGCCGCGTTTTATCGCCGAGTCCGATTATACTGAAAGCGGCGGTTATGCGATGGCAAAAGCGTGGCTTCAAGGGCCCGACCATCCGGAGGGCATTGTCGCCGCAAACGATTTAATGGCAATCGGGGTTATGAAGGCCTGCGAAGAAGCCGGTCTTCGCATTCCCCATGACGTTGCCGTTGTGGGCATGGATAATCTGGACCTTGCCTCCCGCGTATATCCCAAGCTGACGTCCGTTGCCTTGCAGCAGGAGGAAATCGGCCGCAAGGCAGCCCAAATCCTGATGGATCGCATGTTGGGAATACCGAGGGAAGAGCGGGCCGTGAAATTGATGCCGCAGATCGTCGTGCGGGATTCCAGCGTAAGGATTTGAATAAAGAATCGTGTGTAGTGAGAATGGCCGTGCACATAGTAACCGTTACCATTCCCATGAACGCTCATCGTTAGCTGATATAAAATTTAATTGACATGGAGATGAACCGTCCCTCGCAGTGAATCTGCGCAGTGGACGGTTTTTTGTGTTTCGACGAACAACCATGGTACAACCGGAAAGGGGCAATGGTTTGTGTTTGGAGTAATTACTATTACGTTTTGGAGTAATTTTATATTGACTCTAAGAGTAATTTGAAATACCTTATAAAGTAACAGAGTGAATATGAGACATGGAATGGCCACTCTGATTACGGCTGTGAAGGGAGAAAGTTGGATGTCACAGGTTCATATGTTACAACCGGATATTCATACGCTTCATGGATTTTTCAGCAGGGAATTGGAACCCGCCCTATACATACAATCTGGGGATACTGTCGTGTATCAAACCTTAGATGCGGGTTGGGGACTGGAGAAACGTGCTGCCCCAGGCGCGGCGAGAATGAAGTTTACGAAGCGCAAGCCGGAGCGGCAGGAGAAGCAATTCGGGCATGCGTTATTGGGTCCCGTCCATATTCAAGGGGCTAAACCCGGGCTTACATTGGAGATTCAGATCAACGAGATCGTTCCCGGATCATGGGGATGGACCTCTGCCGGAGGTTATCCGAGCTATTGGAACGAGAAGCTGGGCATGGCCCACGCCAAGGAAGTGACGCTGGACTTTGAATTGGATCTCAAGACCATGACAGGCAGAAGCCAGTTCGGAAATTTCAAGTATAGCGTCGGCCTGAAGCCGTTTATGGGAATCATGGGCATGCCGCCGAATGAAAAAGGTCAGCATACGACTTTTGCACCGCGCCCTTATGGAGGAAATCTTGATTGCAAAGAATTAACGGCCGGCAGCACCTTGTATCTGCCGATCCCGGTGGATGGCGGGCTGTTCTCAACAGGGGATGGACATGCGGCTCAGGGAGACGGCGAAGTTAGCGGTCCCGCCCTGGAATGCCCCATGGAGAAGGCGAGTCTAACCTTTCATGTCCGAGACGACATGCCCATAACGATGCCCAGGGCCAAGACAAGTACCGGCTGGCTTACGATGGGGTTTCACGAGGACCTGGACGAAGCCATGTGGATGGCATTAAGCGGGATGCTTGATCTCATGACCGAGCTTTACTCTATTTCAAGAACGGAGGCGTATGCCTATGCCACCTTGACGGTCGATCTAAGGGTAACCCAGATCGTGAACACATGTAAGGGCGTGCACGCATTTTTACCTTTTGGGGCATTGAGGTAACACTTCATAGATAAATGTAAATTTTTAAGGAGGTCTAATGCATGCAGCTATACGAGACCATGGTCAATAACCAAGGGGTACATATTCATGTGACGGAGGTACATCGGGATCTTAGGAACGAACAAACCTCACTGGTCGTCATCCCGGGACTGTCCGAGTCGGCTGAGGATTATATCGCCATTATGGAAAAGCTGTCGCCCAGGCATATTGTTATCATCACGCTTCGCGGCCGGGGCCGAAGTGACTCGCCTGCTTCGGGTTATACGCTCGAAGACCATATCAGCGACATTGATGCGGCGATTCGTCATCTTGAACTTGAGCATTTTGTACTCATGGGATATTCTCGAGGGGTGTCCTATCAATTAGGCTACGCCGTTCAGAATCCGGAACGCATTCAAGGTTTGATCATCGGGGACTATCCTGCGGTTCATACCGAGCTGCCTGCGGGATGGGTGGAGTTCTTCACGTCACTGCCCCCTTGGAGAGGAAAGAAGCTGTCTGACCGAATGAAAATATCGGCTTTACAGGCACTGCAGCAGGAATCGGCTAAGGTCGAAATGTGGAACGACCTAACTAGACTGACTTGCCCGGTCCTTATTATCCGTGGCGTAAAACCACATCCCGGGTTATCATTAGAAGCAGTGGAACAATATAAGCTGGCGCTGCCTCAGGCAATCATTGTAGCGTTCGAGGAGCGCGATCACAATATTTTTGAACCGGATGTGGATGTGTTTGTCCGCACCGCAGACTCTTTTCTGAAAAAGATTAGGAAGAACCATCAATCAATCACTTAAAAAGGGTGTACGCACTTGGACAATCTGAAGCTGAATGTATCACTTTTACGACAAAGAGTTCCGAACCTGACCAGCGCAGCCAAATCCGTGGGATTACGGCCGGCCACGGTCTCCAACCTATGTACAGGGAAAATTCCCGTTGGTCGGGCGGAAGTCCGCACCATTGCCGCATTGGCATCTCTGGCAAAATGCAGTCTGGATGAACTGATTCTGCGTGGAGAAAGTGTGGAGATGATTGAAACCGGCATCAAACCGCTTGATCTATTTGCTCCTTTGGCAAAAGGGGGTACCGTAGGTCTGGTCGCCCGTCCCGGAATGGGCCAACTGGTGCTGCTTGGTGAGTTGTTTCATCACTTCAAGCAGGAAGGGTATATGACGATTTTGCTAAAGCCGGAAGGCGAATATCCAGAGCTGCAGGACATGCTGAATGACGTAGAACGGGTAGCTTATTCTATAGAAGAAACCTATTCCATTGTGGCGAATGCGAATACCGATCATGAGATTGTGTTTGCAGCGGACAGGGAGCACGTCTTGACCGGCAAAATCTATGATCTTCAGGAACGTTTTCAAGAAGAGGGCATACAGCACATCACGACGTTTCTTGTGGACCTCAAAGGTGCGGCAGTGGATGAAGACATGCCTTACGGCCCGCTGGAGACGCTGTGGTATTTCGATGCCGATCTGGCGGCAAGACATATGTTTCCTGCCGTAAACCCGTTATACTCTACCTCTTCCGTATCGGAAGGCGTGCACCTGGATCAGGTTCATTTAGCGGTCCAACAGCGGGCCCAGAAGCTGCTGCGCCGTTATCGCGAGCTGCGTTCACTGGTTCAAGTACGAGGATTGCAGGCCATTCCGGCATCCGAGACAGAGGTTTATGAGCGGGGAGCACGGCTTGAGGCGTATCTGACGCAGCCTTTTTACGTTGCGGAGGCTTATACCGGTTTACCGGGCGAGCGGGTGCATTTGCAGGATACGCTGCATGATGTTCAAGCTATTTTGAATGGCAGCATGGATCATCGATCAGTGGAGAGTTTATCCTGGATCGGGACGCTAAAATAGCGATGTATTCATTAAAAGTCGAATTCTCGTAGTTTGTTTATCGGGAATATCGGCTTTTTTGCATGATTCCGCATAATATAATCCGTATGTCCCATAGCTGATAAGAAAAGGCCAGTATATAATATGTGCTAGTCTGTATCGTGCGGATGGCAGGAAGGTTGCACTGGACAACAGAAATGCCATGCTTGTACGGGACACGAGACCATACATAAAGGAGAAATGGGCATGAAGAGAAAAGGTTGGCTTATCGCATTCGCAGCGGCATTATTGATAACACTTATCGTAGTACCGGTTCAGCAGTCTTTCAGCGCAGAGGGCAATCCAACGGCAACCGCCATTACACAGAGTGCTCTGAACGATCAGTTCCACTTGGATCATGTCGTTAAGATTTACGTGCCTTCAACGGTAAAGGGTGACATTCCGATTACGGATGCAGCTCATCAGAAGTTTGTCGACCAAACGCTGACGAAGCTGTCCGGCTGGTTTGGCGGGGCAACTGCGATTCCGGGCGAAGGGGCATGGGTGGACAATAACAAAACCCTGATCAAGGAAAAAGTAACGATCGTGTACGCGTTTGCCGAGAAGCTTGATAAGGACTCGCTTAATCAAGTGGTGGACTATGCGAAGAAGCTTAAGGACGATTTGTCGCAATCCGCGATCTCACTCGAGGTTGACGGCAAATTGTATTTCATCGAGTAGTTGATTCTCGAATCAGCGATGTGCTAATCAGAGGAGGTCTTCCTGCTGTCTGTCATGGCAGAAGCGGGAGACCTCCTCTTTATTGCGTTTGGACTATTAATAAAGAAATCTCCACAGATAAAAGGTGGCGTAGGATTCCCAGTTCGCCCATGCTGCCGATAGCTGCAGTATTTCCTTCTTCGTCGGTTTCGCCTCCAAGCCGAGCAGATGTTTGATGGCATTGTGCAGACCGACATCATCGATAGGAAATGCAGCCGGCATTCGCAAACAGCGCATCAGCACATAGTTGGCCGTCCATGGTCCGATCCCGCGGATGCTGACTAATTGTTTCTCCGCTTGTTTCAAGCTGCCTGCTTCAAGCAGCTGCTCCTTCGTCAATTTCCCTTCGACCATAAGCTGAGCGACTCCAATAAGATACTCGCCTTTTTTTACGGTCATACGAAGCCCGTCCAGGTCTTCAACAAACAGATGTGCTATGTCCTCAGGTCTCGGGAAGATCCAATAAACCTCTCCTTCACACTCCACGCGGCGGCCGAAGGCTTCAACGAAACGTCTTTTTAACGTATAGGCATAGGCCAGGTTAATCTGCTGCCCCAGGATGCCCCAGCACAAAGCTTCGAACAGATCGGGAATGCCCATGTTGCGAAGTCCATAGAAGGATTGAACGGCTTGACTGAGCAATGGATCTGCTTCCGCCATGTTATAAAACGGTACGAGATCGGTATTCAGATCGAACCAGTCCCGGACATAACCTGCTACTTCCGCCCGCTTGCAGGGATCGGAGGGGGCCGTATTCCCCAAAAACCGAACAAGGATGGCTTGCGCCTTAGGCTCCGCGCTGACTTCAATCACAGCGATGTCACCCTCAAGTGGGATAGCCCGGTAGATGCTATCATTCCGGATATGATAAAGACATTCGTTCGGCGATCTTTGCAAATAACTGAGGTTCTCCGTAAAACTGAACTCCTTCGGTACGAACAGCCTGATGGCTTCGGCATGATCTTCCCAGCTGGCCCGGGGGAGATGATTCTCCATTGTATATGGCTTATCGTCATGGTTGTGGTTTGGCTCCTGCATCTTCATCGTTTCCTTTCGCGCTTGAACTCTTCTATACTAGTTGTACCATAAACGCAGACCGTATAATTTTGTTATCTTGCTCTTCTATTCCAAAAAGCGTACAACAGGATTATCCTGTGGTTATAATGTTAGCGGAGGTGAGGAAACGTGGCAAACCGAATACAACCGACCGAAGCCCAGTGGAAGGCCATTATCAACAACGACAAGGATAGTGACGGCAAGTTTTTCTATGCAGTGCAGACAACGAAAATTTTCTGCAGGCCATCCTGTAAATCCAGACCCCCGAAGTTTGAAAATGTGCGCGTGTTTCAATCGGCGGATGAAGCGAAAGCCGAGCGCTTCCGGCCATGCAAAAGGTGCAAGCCGACGGGCGAGCGTTTACCGGACCATGAATGGATTGAACTTGTCACCGAGTATATCGATAAACACTATATGGATCATTTGTCGCTTGATGTCTTGGCCGATGTGAGCCACGGCAGTCCGTACCATCTGCACCGGATATTTAAGCGCGTCAAAGGTCAGACCCCGATGGAATACATTCAGGATTACCGGATCGGCAAGGCCAAGGAGCTCCTGACAAATTCCAGCTTGGCCATTTCGGATATCGGCCATAAGGTGGGCATGGAGAATACGGCTTATTTTATCACGTTGTTTAAGAAGAAGACGGGGATGACGCCCCTTAGTTATCGCGCGCAATATTTAAAAAATACAAATGCGGAGGTGCAAGATCATGAAATCCAATCATTCGATTACCATTAACTGGACCCAACTGCGTCATGATAACTGGAACGTATACATCGCGGCGACGGAGCAGGGCTTATGTTACGTCGGATCACCGGATAAACCTGTAACAGAGCTGGAGAACTGGGTACAGGCGAAAATCCCTGGCTGTGAACTCGTGCAGAACGATGAAGCCATGCAGCCGTATGCTGCCGTGTTGGTGGAGTATTTTCAGGGGAAACGCGCTCGGTTTGAGGTGGCTATGGATTATAAGGGGACCGCGTTTCAAATGGCGGTATGGAATGCGCTGTGCCAGATCCCGTATGGACAAACCTTCACGTATTCGGACATCGCCAACCAGATTGGAAAGCCGGCAGCTGTTCGAGCTGTAGGAGCGGCTATAGGCGCTAATCCGCTGCTGATAACCGTGCCTTGTCATCGGGTAATTGGAAAAAGCGGTGCATTGACGGGGTATCGCGGTGGGCTTGCCATGAAGACCCGGCTGCTGGAGCTTGAGGGGAAGCGAGCCAGGATGAGGGAGAAGGTGAATAATGCCTAATTCATTGCCGCAACGAATAGCAGGGCTCGATTGGACGGGGATACAAGGAGCTTTGGATGAGCAGGGATATGCGGTTGTTCCAAAGGTGCTGCTGCCTGACGAGTGTGCGGAGATTATCAACACGTATTCGGAAGAGGAGCGGTTTCGCAGCACGATCAATATGGCTAGGCACCGGTTTGGGCTAGGAGAGTACAAGTATTATCAAGCTCCGCTGCCAGAACCGCTGCAGCAGCTTCGGGAAGGCTTTTATCCTGAGCTTGCGTTGACCGCTAACCGCTGGTTGACGCAGCTTGGACATGAGGAGAGGTATCCGGTGAGCTTGGATGAGTTTCTTGGCATGTGCCATGCGCAGGGGCAAGAGCGTTCGACGCCGTTGATTTTGAAATATGAAGAGGGCGGCTATAATTGCTTGCATCAGGATTTGTACGGAGATGAATTTTTCCCATTTCAAGTAGTGTTTGTTCTGAATGAGAAGGAAGTCGATTACACGGGAGGAGAGTTTCTGCTCATCGAGCAGCGGCCGCGGGCACAGAGCCGGGGACATGTGATCACGTTGGAACAAGGAGCGGGTCTAATCTTTCCGACCAACCATCGTCCTGTTCAGGGAACGCGAGGGTATTACCGGACCACGCTCCGGCATGGCGTCGGCACCATTACGTCGGGGACCCGATACAGCCTCGGGATTATTTTTCATGATGCCAAGTAGAGGGGCGCGTGTGTCCACTCATTCATTATGGGATGTGAGGAGAGAAATAGTATAATAGAAGAAAGTGTAGGAATGGGGTGTCCCAGGTGAAACAAGAAGTGCTCTACAAAACGCCGAAGACCCTGCTCAATAAAGGAACGGGATTCCTGAATGGATACAGCCATACCTTGAATCCGTATACGGGCTGCACCTTCGCTTGTTCTTATTGCTATGTCCGGCAAATGCCGGTATCGATATTCCGCAATCAGGAATGGGGAAGCTGGGTTGACGTTAAGGTTGAATCTGCTGCTATCCTCCGAAAAGAACTGAAGCGTGCCAAGTCCAAGGGACCTGTCACGATTTTCATGTCTTCCAGCACCGATCCTTACCAGCCGGTTGAGGCCAAGGAAGAAGTGACACGCGCATTGCTTGAGGTGATGGTCAGCGAACCGCCGGATTTTCTGCTCGTACAGACGCGCAGTCCGTTGGTCCGGCGGGATGTTGATCTGCTGCAGCAGTTAGGAGAACGCGTGCGGGTAAGCATGACGGTCGAGACGGACCGCGAGGAGATACGCAAGCATTTTACGCCGTCAGCGCCGCCGATCCAAGCGAGACTGAAAACCCTCGAGCTGCTGAGGGACGCGGGGATTCCCGCTCAGGCAGCTATTGCCCCCGTGCTTCCGAGCACGGAGGCTTTCCCGCAGATCCTGCGGCCGCTCGTTCATCGCGTGTGCATCGACGATTATTTCATGGGGGATGGCAGTGGCGGGAAACGTACGAAAAGACTGCCTGTTCAGGCTCTGTACGAGGAGCTTGGGGAGCAGGAATGGTACGACCCCGCTGCTTATCGAACGGTCTACGATCGATTTAGCCGGGAGTTTCCGGAGGAGCAGTTGTTTGTGAGCCAGAAGGGTTTTGAACCTTAAGGTTTAGGTTGGCAAGTTTAGAAGAGGATCCGTGATCCGTGGATTAGATAGATTATGATAGGTTTAGGCAGAGGACCAGGAGTTCGATTCTGGTCTTTTTTTGTCATGTCTGGCGGTAGGTGATTATGGTATGATAGGCGAAAATAACCAGTCAAAGGTAGAGGAGCGAATGAGCAATGAAGATGGATTTGACGGATAAAATTGCGTTAATTACAGGAGCCGCAGGCCAATTAGGGCGTGTCATGGTCAGAACCTTGGCGGAATGCGGCGCGGATGTGGTTATCCATTACCGGGGGAGCCAAGCCAAGGCAGAAGAGCTTCAGCGCGAAGTAGAGTCGATGGGAAGTCGGGCTTTCCCGGTGCAAGCCGATGTGACGGATCAAGCTTCCGTGAATGCCATGCGGGATGCGGTGCATGCACACTTCGGCGTGCTGCCCCATATCATTGTTGCCAATGCCGTCGAATCCTATCAATGGACATCCGTCTTGGAGCAAGCGCCGAAAGATTATGAGAGTCAGTTCCAATCCTGTGTCATGCAAAGCGTCTACCTGGCGAAAGCTTTTGTTCCTGCTATGATCGAGCGTCAAGGGGGCCGGTTCATCGGGATCAATACCGAATGTTCGATCCAAAACTTCCCGAGCCAATCGGCTTATGTTGCGGGAAAACGCGGCATGGACGGTGTCTACCGCGTGCTCGCCAAAGAGATCGGCGAGCACGGGATCACCGTCAACCAGGTCGCGCCGGGCTGGACGATCAGCGACCGCGATCGGGAGAACGGAACCGAGCACAGCGCCTCCTATGAGGCCTCCGTTCCATTGAAGCGCCGCGGAACGGACCAGGAGATTGCCAATGCCGTGGCATTCCTGGCTTCGGACTTGTCGTCGTTTATTACCGGGGCATATATTCCAGTGTGTGGCGGGAATGTGATGGTGGGAATCTAGAGTTTCGGTAAATGGAGTGAGCTCAGTAGTGTCTATGAACTTCGTGGATTCTCATTGCGATGGGGATTTGCGAAGTTCGTGGATATGGAGTTATCGGAAATTCATGCCGCACAATAGTCGCATTCGCTCCTTTAAGCCTTTCGGGTTCGTGAATACTTACAACGTTAGATGAAATCAACGGATGTAAGATTGAGTAAAAAAACCGAACAATCGTTCTTCATCTCATTAGTAGATGATGGTATAATAAGGAAAGACAATTGAATCTTGGGTGGGCATGGTTTCCCTTCGAAAGGAGGTGAAGCCATGGAAATTAAAGATGCGTTGACGATCATGTTTCTGTTTGGATCGTTTATCCTTGCACTTTTAACATACATCAATTCGAACAACAAGAGAAAGTAAAAACCCACCCCAAGGTTAGCGCCGAAGGTGGGTCTTTATTCTGATCGCTTAGAAGGGAATAAACCATCCAAGCCAATTGTTCAGCCGAGTGTTCCCGCACTCGGCTTCTTTGTAAATTATGATAACACAATTGGAAAAAGAAGTGAACCTGGAAAGAGTATTTTGGGTATTTGAAAACCTTAAATAAAGAATAGTGGATTATTGAAGGGGTATATCGCAAGTGGGCGGGACGAAGCTTTGAAGAAGCAGATGTAATTATCTTTTTATCACCTAAGAAAAACTGATTGTAGTAAAGAGTAATAAGGAAATGATTTTGAGAGTAGCATATGAATGTGACATTCGATTACATACAAGAACGTTATGAGAACTCTATGCAAAGGAGAATAACATGGGATCTAGAATCATGCATTATTGTATTTCTGCCCGTCTTGCTAAAGAATTAAAGATTGATGATGATCAATTTTTCTTAGGTGGCATTGCTCCTGATGTGAATAAAAATATGAAAACCCCTAAAACTATTTCTCATTTCGTAAGGACCAATAATGAAGGACAAATATTTGCCGATTATTTGGGATTTCATGAGAAATATCTGAGATATATGAGAGAACCATTTTATCTAGGTTACTTTTTTCATTTAATATCTGATGTTATATGGGTTGAAGAAATTTATTACAAGAAAATAAAGTGGTTGCCTCAACCGGATAAAAAAGAAGCGCAGTTAAAGTATTATAGAGATTTTTGGAGACTCAATGGAAAATTGATTGATTATTATTCCATTGAATATAGACCGATGGAAGTCAAGTCCATCGAGATAGAAGAGATTGATTATAGATACCTGCCAGAATTAGTAAAGGATATAGAAAATGACTTTGCAATGAAAGATGAGGCGAAAGAACAAGAGTTGGAAATTCTTGAATTTGAAGAAGTCATTGATATTCTTGAAAGAACAGTAAAGGAATGTGTTGAAATTTCAATGAGGACATAGACTTCCGATAACGTAATATTCACGCTGGTCTCGGCTGAGGGCCGAGCTTTGACCGCTAGGGGGCTACTGGTCTGGAAACAGAATCAGGTAAATACAATCTATTCCCGGAAGACCATGAGTGTATATCATCCCACAACTTAACAGCTTCAAAGATTCCGATTAACTACAAGAAAATTTTGATTACATTATGACTAGTCGAGTGGGTACTTAGTTGGATTATAGATCTCCGAGAAGTTGTGTACGCCATAAAGAGGTGAACGATCTGAAGATTAAGGTAAGTATATTTATAATTCTTATTTTATTGATAGCATTGATATTTCTTTTTCAAAAGGATAGACCAAATGACTACGCATCAATAGAAGAAGCGATGATTAATTCAAACATTGTTTATGATGAAATATATTATATTACTGAGAATAGAGGATACAGCATTGTTTTTTACGGTGAAGAAGATATTTTGTCGGTCGGCATAGCAACCAAGAAAAGATCAAAATATCAGTGGATTTATGGGTTTGGTAGTAAACATTTTAATGAAACCGAGCATATCCTTACAAGAGCATTCACAAACTTACCAACTGAGATATCAGGAAATGATGAACTTGTTTCGCTAACGTTTGGTGTAATAAATGATAGGGATATTGAAAATTTAAAAATCCAATACAAGGGTCAGGCAGTAAGAGATGCGACTATACTTCCAACATCAAAAGCTCCAATATGGTTTTGTTTTTCAGATACTCCAGTTAATTACGACCCGGATGTAGTAAGAATTTATAAACATGGAGAGACAAAGACCGGATGGTATTAAAATGAAGATTAATAGGTTTTTGGGGTAGAAGGGGTAGCAGCTAGCAACTTATCATTCGTAGATATAAATCCATACCTATGGGGGTGATTATGTGATTATCATGATTAATGGTACATTCGGCTCTGGCAAGACTTCGGCAGCTAACATGCTTCAATCCTTAATCTCAAATAGCATGATTTATGATCCTGAAGAAATCGGATACATGTTAAGAAAAATCATTAACGAAGAAACAAGATGTGAAGAAGAACGAACTGATGATTTTCAGGATCTGGAATTATGGAGAATCCTCACTGTTAATACAGCTCATGAATTGATGAATAAGTATAAGAAACATCTTATTGTTCCGATGACGATTTATAAAGCTGATCATTTCGAATACATATTAAATGGATTTAAAAGCTTTGATCAAGACGTTTTTCATTTTTGTCTCATTGCGTCTGAAGACACAATCAAAAAGCGAATTGAAGAGCGTGGTGACCAATTTGGAACGTGGTATCAGACACATACAGAAGCTGGTTTACTTGCATTTAGGGATAGCAGATTTCTAGAACATATTGAAACGGACCATATAGGAACAGAAGAAGTTGTTAGACTAATCCTAAATAAAACTGTTAAGAGCAATGTGTGGAGAGTTTAATGAGGTTACTGGCTACACATAACACAAGGTTCACCTCTTGGTCCGCTTCAAGATAATCTGAGCGGACACGCCCGCACCACCTAACCCATCACGGCCGCTCACTTACGTTCGCTTAAAGTTGGGTTGACGTCGTAAACATGGAAACGTTATATGAAATCGGCATAAGAAAGGAAAGGAGAAAAACAATGATTCGAGCAGCGGAACCAAAAGATGCAGAACAAATTGAGGAATTATATAAGGAGTTATTACCTAGCAACACAGAAATATATGTGTCAAATGAAAGAATAAGTGAAGTACAAAATAATCCGAATAGCTTCTTATTCGTCTACGAACTAGAGCAAAAGATTGTGGGAACTGCTCATTTGCATCTTTGCTTGGACGCATTAGTGGGGTCCAGGCCGTTTGGTGTTGTAGAAAGAGTTATTATTTCAAGAGCACAACAAGGAAAGGGATATGGTTCAGAATTAATGAAATATATTGAAGGTTTGTGCGCCGAGAAGAACTGTTTAAAGATATTTCTTACAAGTGGAAGTTCAAGGACTGAGGCTCATGTATTTTACGATAGGTTGGGATATGACGGTAATTCAAGTAGAGCATTCAAAAAATATCTGTAATAAAAAGGATACCTGCCGATACGAAGTGTGAGCTTCTTGAACGTCGTGAATACGAAAGAAGTTAGGCTGGAAATTGCTGTTATAACGACTAGGGGGAGAAATTATGAAGCAGCTATCATCATTGGAAGCCTATTTACAGGCATCTGAGTATATTGATTATTTTGATGCTCAAATACAAGCTGTGATTTTATCTTTTACAGAAGAAACTGAAAATAAAAGAATACAGGCAGCATTTGAATTTGTGCGCGATCAGATTGATCATTCTTTTGATATTAAAAACGAAGAAGTAACAAGGAAGGCCTCTGAAGTATTGAACAAAAGACATGGAATATGCTATGCCAAATCTCATTTATTAACAGGAATACTGCGAGGAATGGGTATACCTTCAGGCATTTGTTATCAAAGGTTAACCCTATTCGATAAACCCGAGGATGGGTACTGTTTGCATGCTTTGAATACAGTGTATTTGAGGGAGCATGACAGGTGGATACGTTTAGACGCAAGAGGAAATAAGGAAGGCATTAATGCGCAGTTTTCAATAGATAAGGAGAGATTAGCCTTTCCTGTTAGGGAAGAATATGGTGAGAAGGATTATAAGATTAATTACGCACAGCCCCATCCAGTCATTATTCAAACACTAGAAACCTATTCGAATGCTACGGAGATGTACCTAGGTGGATTGCCTGAAGACCTGAGTCAGTGAAACTGTGACGCGTTTAGTAAGTGATTAAAGTATACGAAATTACTGAAATACATATATAAAATGAGGTGCATGAATGCTTTTTCATTTTAGCGAAGAGGCTGATATTGAAATCTTCATCCCACGAGAAAAACAGAACCGACCGGACTTTCCGGCAGTGGTGTGGGCAATAGATGCGGAACATGAATTCTCATATTACTTCCCAAGGGATTGTCCGCGAATTGTATGTAGAAGAACAGAGGATATCAGTGAGAGAAACAATGAGTTGTTTTTTAACAACACGTTGGCTGACATAATCGTAACTGTAGAAGATGGTTGGTACGCAAGAATCAATCAACAAACGTTGTACAAGTACCAATTTGAAGACGAGGGGTTTGAAGTTTTTGATAAAACTGCAGGCTATTATATTTCCTATCAAACCGTAAAGCCAGTGGGGATAGTGAAGGTTGATAGACTGGTTGAGAGACTTTTAAGCAAGGGAATTGAATTAAGGTTTACACCCAATTTATGTCCAATTAGGGAATCAATAGTTTCTTCAGATTTTAAGGGATTTGGAATACATAGATTTAATAATGCCAACAGACTATAGGGGGATTTAACAACTGCATTCACGCAGCTTAGAAATATCCCTGCTGTCTCTTGGCCATTACTGTGAAATTATATGTGGTATTCGGGGTTAAGCTGGTAAAGGTATAGGATGTATTCGTTAAATACGCTTGTGCCACCGCATTTTTTTATACACGTCATAATCCTGCACGCTGACATCACGGTTGGATTGGACAAGGGGGAATGTAACACATGATTTTATGGTTTAAAAACCTTCCTGCAACAGATATTGATTTTTCTTCATGGGTTCCTTTTATTCGAAATTCTTGGTTCCGAACACATTATATGAAATTTGTATATTTGTTAATGATAAGTATT
Source organism: Paenibacillus sp. Dod16 (assembly GCF_049893405.1). NCBI lineage: Bacteria > Bacillati > Bacillota > Bacilli > Caryophanales > Paenibacillaceae > Paenibacillus > Paenibacillus sp. Dod16. The sequence goes on along the minus strand of NZ_JBNDYG010000028.1, from coordinate 95,055 downwards.
GCATTAGCACCTGGCCTTGTTCTTGGCCAAGATATAATCTCACAATTGATCACGGCAACCAATCAAGTAAATATCAGTAGCAGTAGTGTTGGATTTTATATAACATTAATCCTATTTAGTGCTTGTATATTCATGATACACGAGTTCTTTCACATTATAGTTATTTATAGGCTTGGTGATATAAGTTTGACTTTTAGCGGCATATTTTTTTGGCTCAATACAAATGCTCCCCTATCTAAAAAGAGGTTTTGGTTATTCATGAGTCTTCCCCTTATCATGTTGTCTATAGTTCCAGCTATGACTTCACTTTATATGAGTGGATTTATGAGATCACTCATGTTATACATTTGTTGGTTTAACACGATCATATCATCGTCTGATATCATAAATTCTTTTTTAATTCTTATTAAACCTAAGAATAGTATATTTTGTAGAGGATATTACCATTTGCAATAATATCATCTTGGACCCCAATAGCTAAAAAGCGAGGTGCCCTTCTATTGGAGTATTACTTCGGAATTGTCCCACCTATGGATATTTACGGTAAAATTATGAGATTAAGAGACAAGTATAATGGTCATCAAAGTTCCGGACCCCACATTACGGTAAAAGCATCATGTGGACTCACGGAAGATATAGGGTGGCTACCGCCGTGTCAAAAGGTGATTTCGGAATTTGGCGAATTCCCAATACGGGTAGGAGACCCGAGTTATTTCGGGAATATGGATGTTCTTTATTTAGAAGTGAGTTCCCATGAATTAATAGAACTACATAAGAGACTCGTATCCATATTTAACCCCAATCAGGAACAACTCATGAGATGTTTTGAGTTAGAACTATACAAACCGCATATCACGATTGCTCGAAAATCCGTAGTTTCTGACTCCATCATTGAAATGAAGAAGGAAATGGAGTCGTATGTTAACTCAGTACAAGAATTTCAAGCAACCCATATCAGCTTGTTCTATAGAACGAATAAAAAAGAGAAGTATAAAAAAAGAGCTGATTTTTGCCTAACGAGTCAATGCCAATGCCTTTAAAGGAGAACTATAACGAATATGATCATATTAATCAGCAGGAACAGCTGCACGGGTAAGACTTATATGGCTCAACAATTGCTCGAGAGGTATCACGTTCCATATCTTTCGATCGATCATTTGAAAATGGGCTTATACAGAGCGGATATGAACTGCGGTTTCACCCCCCTGGATTCATCAGAGTTTATCGGTGAAAAATTATGGCCGATCCTCAAAGAGATTATCAAGACGAACATAGAGAATAACCAGAATCTAATCATTGAAGGCTGCTACATCCTGCCTCACCATCTTCAAGATATCGAGCCATCCTACTCAGCGCACATCATACCGGTATTCTTGGGTTTCTCAACCACCTACATCCAGCAAAACTTCCAATCCAACATCATTCAACATCGCAATGCAATCGAAACACGTACCTATCCTGAAGAAAGAACCATTACTGATTACATACTGGAGCATGATGCATTCCGTGAAAAGTGTGTAGCATCAGATGTCCCGTATTTTGAAATTAAAGAGAACTACGAAGATGAGATTTTAAAAGTATATGACTACATCGAGGGTGATAAGAAGAGAATCGCGAGTGAAAATCGTTAAATCACAAGTCGTGATATACGAGAGAAGTTTCCTATTTAATAATGTGGAGTAGCTCATGAAAAAACAATTATTACTTATCCTTGTTGTCGTCCTTTCCGTGTTTTTATTATTTCATGTTAATCAATGGATGAAGAATGAATATGTCATATGGACGGCTATTGAAAATCGGGAGTGGGAGGCAAGGGGGACGGGGGTGTATTTTTATGAAGAAAACAATCAAAAATATGGTCTCTACATGATTTATGGAAGTGGACTTCCTGTCATTTCTTCTCATAAATCCAAGGTCAGAATAATAAATGATGTTGAGATTGAGATGGAGATTCCAGATCATTCTATAAATTTGCAGTCAACAGATCAACAAGTACAAGTATCCAGATTAAAATGGAATCAGGGTAAGTTGACCATGGACGGGCTGATATTTGAAGCCTCGGAGACTTCGGAGAAACATAAGTGGGTTTTAAATCTACGAGCGAAATAATATCGCTGTAATCGAGGAAAGGAAGAAGCCGTGGAATTATTCTTATATCATTATTATGATGCAGCAACCGGTCCCTTTCGAAATCTATCTGCACTATCTATCGAAGAAGCGAAGCAAGTACAGAGAAGACTCCAACAAAATAAGAATATGTTTGCGAGTCAACGCGGGGATGATTATATCGTAATCCGACGCGGATTAGAATCGCGTGCCAGAGAGACACTTGGCCCTTGCGAATGGATTAAGCAGTGGTATCAGAGCGGGAGGGAAGTTAAGATTCCCCTCGATGATGTTGATCCCGAGATGATTAGTTTTACTTATGGTGACTTATTTCCCACGATGCGCTTTAAAGACGACAAGCCTTACAGAGGGAAGGTCTACTTAAAGAACGAAATTCTCCGATTGGTAGACGAATATGGTTGGCCGCAAGAATGGAATAAAGACGGGAATCAAGGACCAGAACGATATATAGAAGTACAGGTATGGGACGATCGTGTGATTGGTCTTTTTTGAATAATACTATGGAATGAGATGTATTTATAAAATTTAAAGAAGGATGTGAGTACTTACATTGATCATAATGGATTTGTTAGAAAAGGATACTGATAAGATAAATCAAACAGCGAGATTACTGCATGAGAGTTTTGAGGCATGGCCCTCAATAGAATCTGCCATACGTGAAGTTTTCGAATCAATTAGTGATGATTCTATTAGTAGAGTATTAGTTAATGGCGATGATGAAGTTATCGGGTGGATTGGAGGTAGAAGCCAGTATGACGGTAATGTGTGGGAACTTCATCCGTTAGTTATTAGAAAAGATAGTAGAATACGAGGTCTTGGCAAGCTATTAGTAATCGATTTTGAACGTCAGGTCTACCAACGTGGAGGTATAACCATCATATTGGGTACGGATGATGAGTATAATCAAACCAGTCTATCTAACGTGAATTTGTATCATGATACTCCGGCACACCTATCCAATTTTGAAAGTTTAGATCATCCAGCGAACTTTTATAGAAAGTTAGGTTTTGCAATCGTCGGTGTTATACCAGATGCGAACGGAATAGGAAAACCGGATATTATCATGGCAAAGCGTGTTAAACCTGTAGATTAAAGATTAAGTATAGAGTTTCCTAACGGATGCGGCTGCCGTTCACATGGAGGACTCCAGACGCTGCAAAGCTATTGCAGTTTTATCGATATGAAGTCGCCAGGCATTACTTGGGTTTTGATGAACATGAGACAACGGGAGGGTTCTTTATTGCTGATCTCACAGATGAATCCAGAGATATTGACGAGAGAACAGATCACAACGGTGGTGTTCGGAGCGGAAACGGAAGTTGATGATGGTACGCAGTCTGGTGATTGTATCTTTGTGTTTGGCGGAAAAAACCTGGACCGGGTATGGAAAGCGGTTGAATTATACACAGCCGGACGCGCCCCGTATCTATTATTCACGGGTGGAGATCGATTTGGCGAGTGGGAGCAGCCCGAGGCGGTTATGATGCGGGATGAAGCCATAAAAATGGGCATTCTGCCAGAATCCATTTTTATTGAAACGATGTCCAACCATACGAAGGAAAACATTATGGCCTCCCTAACCGTGCTTGATCGGGCATTGGGGTTACAACGAATCCATCGACTCTTGCTCGTCAGTGCACCTGGACATATGCGCCGATGCCAACTGATGCTCAGGACCTTTATGCCCCCTTGGTATGAGTATGTATGGTGTCCGGACCATCGCTCTCTTGGGAGACGGGACAATTGGTGGACCGATCCAGAGGAAGAGAAGCGGGTACTGGGCGAGCTGAAAAAAGTGATCGGCGGGGTAAAGGGGCGATATTTTGTTGATGCGGATATTGAAAATTTGAAAATAAATCGTAAGGCATGCATTACACTGTGAACTCAACTCACGAGCTGGGTGTTTACCTAATGGCGAATAGACCAAATGCTGGCGCGTGGCACATGCTTTACAAACCCCAACGGAGAAGGCGGAAGCATGATCGCATGCGTAGTGCAGCTTCTCGAGGAGTTGGGTCAGTACAACATTACATACAATGATCAAAGCGGCCGTTCTCCTGAACACATTACAAGGAGGACGGTTGTTTTTGTGTTGCCTAGTCTTAGGCATATCTTGTTTGAAAATCTTCTTACATACACAGATTGATCCTTCCGAGCTATTGATAATAATTAACATATAAAGTAAATTTTTTACATATAAATCAACTTACGAAATATGTAAATGAATCATAATTGAGTAAGTGAAATACATCGATCTGGATTTAAAGAATTAACAAGAAGATTTCATAAGGGAGGTGATGTCGTCTTACGCAAGTTAGGCTGAAGCTGAATGATCAATTTATTTTTTGAGGAGGGATTAATGGATGAAAAAGGGTTTATTTAGAGTGCTGGACAAATCGAGAGTGATGATGTTGCCTTTATTGGTTGTCGTGTCTTTGGTGTTGAACTTTTTTCCACTTGAGGTGTCTGCAGCAGACCGGGGTGCTTGGGCACCCAATGTATCTTATGCCGTTAACGACAACGTAACGTACGATGGGAAAGCATATAAGGCTATTCAAGCTCATACCTCATTACCCGGATGGGAACCGCCCAATGTGCCTGCATTGTGGCAGTTTGTTCAAGGTGGTGGAGGTAATGATACTGCAGCCCCGACAACGCCTACGAATGTAATTGTAAGCGCAGTCACTTCTTCAAGCGTTACTTTATCCTGGCAGGCATCTACGGACAATGTAGGCGTGACAGGATATGATGTATACCAAGGCACATCCATTGCCGTTTCTGTTGCCGGTACGACAGCGACAATAACGGGTCTTTCACCGAACACGACATATTCTTTTAAGGTCATTGCTAAGGATGCTGCCGGAAACCTTTCGCCTGCCAGTGCGATCGTGAATGCAACCACTTCAGAGGGAACAGGAGGTCCCCAGCCGACGAAGCATATATTGACAGGGTACTGGCAGAACTTTGTTAATGGTGCGAGCAAGTTAAAAGTGAGAGATATACCTGATCAGTACGACATCATTGTGTTAGCGTTTGCCGAGATGGATCCTGCTAACCCTGGTGGTGTCACTTTCACTGTAGATTCTGCGCTATCCGCAGCCCTTGGCGGGTACACGAATGCCGAACTGATCGCGGATATTCAGGCCAAACGCGCTCAAGGCAAGAAGGTCATCATATCCATTGGAGGGGAATTGGGGAACATTAATTTGAATAATCCATCCCCGAATGTAACGAACTTTGTGAACAGCATGTACGGCATCATCACTCAATTTGGGCTTGATGGGATAGACATCGATCTGGAGCATGGCATGAATGTTCCTAATTTAACCAATGCGATCCGCCAACTGAAGCAAAAAGTAGGAAATGATTTTGTTCTGACGATGGCTCCCCAAACGATAGACATGCAGAATCCAAATACCTCCTATATGCAGCTTTATAACAATCTGAAGGATATAACAACGGTAATTAACGTCCAGTATTATAATTCTGGATGCATGCTAGGCCGTGACGGTAAATGCTATTCCCAAGGCACGGTTGATTTCCTGACGGCACTTTCGGACTTAACGCTGCAGTGGGTATCACCTTCCCAATTGGGATTAGGAGTGCCTGCTACCTCAGCAGCAGCTGGAGGCGGATATGTTTCGCCAACCGTCGTAAATAATGCCCTAAATTGTCTGGCAACCGGAAACAGCTGTGGAAGTTATAAACCGGTTGCTAAATACCCCGATATACGGGGAGCGATGACTTGGTCCATTAACTGGGATACGACCACGAATTACACGCTTGCCAAAACAGTGAAACCATTCTTGAACACGCTGCCTTAACATGAATGATATTTGTACAACTTAAGTAGATTTTTTATAAAACAAGAAAACCTCTCTTTGATATGTGGCGGTATACACCTTCATTATCAAGAGAGGTTTTTGTCTGGTTTCCTTTCTCCAACGGAGAAGGCGGAATCATGCTGTAGAAGCAAAGCGGTCCCCTTTGTCCCCTGATTTCAACCTTGTCATAGGATCTTAAGAAATCTGGGGGCAACAGGGATCTCGGAGGCATGATCTGCATACGTGTTGCTGTATTCTGAATCGCTGCATATCTGAGTCTCAAGGCTCCCATATCACCGTCGGGTACGGGAGTTGGTCATAAGCACTGGCCCAGTAATAGGAGTCGGCCATGATGCGCCGTGGCAGGAAGCCGATCTCGCCTCTGGATACGGAGATGAGCTCAGACTGCGATTGGAACACGCCGTCCGCAGTTGTCGCGGCATTAACATATTTGCCTGCCATATGGGTGAACCGTCCGCTGATTTTGGCTGAAACAGGCAGCCTTGTTTCCTTATCGACCATCTGCATGGTTACTCTGGCGATACCGGCAGAATAGGTGATGGTCATCTGATCAATGACCATCGGTTTCATTGTGGATGGCGCTGTTGTTGCTGAGGCACCCGCGCTGGGAGCTCCTTCATTGCCGCTGATATCGACCGCCGTGATTTTATAATAATAGGTGGTGTTCGGCAGCAGACCGGTATCTTTGAAGGAAAGTCCTTTAGAGATTCCGGCGTAAGTAGCGGGTCCGATCTCAAAGTCGGCATTGGTACTCCGGTAGATCCGATACGCATTCACTGCGGTGTTGTCCATCGCCATATTGTAAGTAATATTTATGCGTTGAAAATCAAACGTGGCCGCTGTTGCTCCACTGACTGTGCTTGGCGGTTCATGGTCAGCAGGAGGCTGCCATGCGTAGCCGCCAGGTCCCCATTCGCTTGGAAAATCAACGATCGAGGAGTAGTGATGGAGAGCAATGCCTCCATACGCTGAATCGTTCAGAAAAGCATCATAAACCTTGTTTAACTCCTGCTCCATATAAGTTCGACCTTCTTCATGGAAGCTGATGGTTTCCGGATCCCCGCCATCGGCGATGTCCTTCGTCTCGACTCCGATCACAACCGACTTCGGTTTGCCGATCGTATTTGCATAAGCCAGCTCGTTTAGCGCTTGTGCGATAATGCCGGCGCTGCCATCGGCTTGATCGCGGTAATTCATGATCGAGATATAATCGGCCGTGTCCTGAATATGCTCAGACAGCCATTTCGTCTTTCCGTTCCATGAGATATTGCTGGCGTCAGCAGAAGTATCATACCATCTTGGAATTGCCGCGCCGACGGACAAGGTAAGGCCCGATGCCTGTTTACGTTCCATCAGAAGCTGCAGCATATCCAGGTACTGAATCTGAACAGAAGGCTTTGCTGTTTTGAAATCCGGCAGGATATACGGTTCGGTATCCAGGTTCACGCCATCAAAGCGAGCCGTTTCGCCGGAAGCCAAATTGTAATTCAAGATTTGCTCAAATTCTCTTACGGCTTGAGTCTGATACCGACTATAGGCTCCGAAGTAAGGTGGGGAGGTGCCGCCGGCGATCAACGCTTGAACATAGAAACCTTGAGAGTGAGCCCACTCGATGAATTGTTGAACCTCACTTCGATGATCCTCCAGCATTTTTGCTCCGTCATATTGCCCTACAGCCAAATAAAGCGTTGTAATCGGACGTTGATTAAAGGTGGTTGTATCCTTTGCCATGGAAGAGAGGGTCGCTCGGGAATTTGGATTCAGTACTAGTGGGTAGGAAGCATTTTCCCAGATCCAGATCGCACGATCCTGATCCGGCAGCGGGTCCGGGTCATAGGCGTTGCTGGTCACCGTTTCAGGATTCGTCGCGGAGGGATCGTATACATCATTTATTACGTTAACGGGAGTTGAGTTGGCAAGATCCATATAGACAGCATCCGTAACCGTCGGGGGATGTTTGCCTTGGTTAGCCGGAGGCATCCCCCCTGTTCTTGCATAGACCGTAAGGCTATAGCCTGTATTGCCGTAAGAATCGGTTGCTCTTGCCTCCAGGCTGTGAACCTGGTGAGGGGATTGACGCGAATCGAATGTATATTTATATCCGTTTTTGGCAGGGGAGACCTGCAGCCAATCGCCTCCGTTGATGCGGAGCTCAACTTGGGCTATCGGATTTTTACCCGCTGCAGATATGTGAATATCCATTTTGTTGCGCTGCAACGTATGCTCGCTTGGGCTGGTAATCTGCACTTCCGGGATATGAGCTGCAGGATTATCGATATTAAGGTGAATCCAAGGGGACCAGATACCATAACGCGTAACCGCATCATTTCCTTTAAGGACCATTTCGACGGGACCGTCCAACTGACTTGTATCCAGTTTGTAGGACCAAGATCCACTGTCATCGCCATTCGGGTCATCCATCTGAACATCCGTCACAAATGCACCGTTAACGATGAGCTGAAGTTCATACACGCCGGAGTAGGTTCCGGATAACTCAGCCACACCCGGTTGAAGCGTTTGTCCGTCCTGATGAGAATCAATAGTAATTAACGCTGCTGCCTTAACGTGGGGAGGCGGGATACAGATTGTAGAAATCAGAACTGCCGCCAGCAACAAAAGCCCGCACCTACGTAAATGTGAAAGCATTTTTGTAGTCACATCCTTGTCAGTATGATGTAAACCTAATGGACTCTACGGCAGTTACAATGGCTTGCTTATCCTGTGAGCAAGCATTTTGCGTCAATATGAAGCGCTTACTTTTTAATATTACGAAAAAAATCGATTAGAACCGATGTCAGAGACGTGGCAGGTTATTATTTTTGAAGGGGAGCAGGATCTACTCCATATTCGATAAGCCGATGAATGGTACCACGTACGTCAACCCGTTCAAATTTGCCGTTCTTCAAAGTTATACGTAGAGGCATGCCGTGAACGGGTCGCATCATCAGATTCGGTGTGATTTTGGCATTATGGACTAATGAAAATTGATATCGTTGAAGAAGAACAGCAAGGACAATCTTAAGTTCTTGCATGGCGAAGTACCAGCCTATACACATATGAGGCCCTGCGCTGAATGGTAAGAATTCGTATGCGGAAGGTTTAATGGTCTCCCATCGATGCGGTTTGAATTGATTCGGACTCTCGTAAAGCTCCGGGAGACGATGGGTAATGAATTGGCTAAAAAAGATATTCGTTCCCGCCGGAAGGGCATAACCATTCAACTCACAAGGCGCAGCCGTAATGCGGGTGCCGATGCTTGCTGGAGGAAGTAAACGAAGACTCTCTTTAACCACATGGTCCAGCAGTGAGAGTCGGCTCAGTTCCTCCCGAGTCGGATGGTTTCCACTCATCACGGCGTTTAATTCCTCCATTACGTTCGCATAAATGTCCGGGTGCTGTATCAGCAGAAAAAATGTCCAAGTCAACGCATTTGCAGTGGTTTCATGACCAGCTGTATAGATTGAGAATGCATGCCCGACTAATTCCTCATCCGATAATGCAAAATCATCCTCATCATGTCCTCTAATTAGTGCGGCTAGCACATCCGTTGCATCTGACTCCTGCCGCTTCTCATGGATCATGGACCGAATTTGAGTATTAAGCTGTTGTGCAATACGAAGAGATCGACGATATGGTGTGAAGGGAAGATTAATGGGAGCGAGGGTGGTAAGCAAAAAAGACTTCGTAAACCGATTGATCAGCATCCCCATGGAGTCCATCTTTTCAGTATGATGAACACCGAATAATGTCTTAAGGGCGATGCGCTGCGTTAACTTTTTCATTTCGGTGTTGATGTCAATCCGGGTACGTCCTCTCCATTCGTCTGCCAATAGTTCCGTTATGGATGCCATGTCCTGACCGTATTTTTCAATTTGCCCATGCAGAAAGGCGGGCTGTATCAGGCGACGGTGCTGTTTGTGCTTTTCGCCGCTCATCAATAGAAGATTATGATAGAATAAATCCCCCATTACGGTGTCTTTGGGTATTTTGACAAGAGCCGTGCTCATCTCGAAAAAGTTCGGATTGGATAGGATTTGACGGTTCAGATCGGGTCCAAACGCAAAGACAGATGAAGGCTTGTGGCTTTTCCCCAGGGCAGCGAGCTTACCATACTGTTCAAATAATGTTTGCTGAAATGCGAACGGACTGCGGATGAAATGAAACATATTGATCCTCCAGCCAAGGGCGGAGTCGGGTCCAGGAATACGGTTCATAATCACACTTCCTTTGTATGATTTGTAATAAAATCACTCATATATTTCATAATATTCCTTCAAGAAGAAATGATCAAGATATTTTTGAAATATATGAATTGCATTATTACAAAACATTCCGTATAGTTTTATCCGAGAGGTGAGTATATGAACGGTTATCAACTCCGCACAGTGAAGAAAAAAGAACAGATTATGAAGGCAACTTTCGATTTGATCAGGAAATACGGAGCTGAAAAGACAAGCATTGCAGAAATCTCCAAACACGCCCGCGTGTCCCCCGTCTCCATATATAATTATTTTGGCAGCAAGGAAGAGCTTATCCGGATGACGTATATCGATTATATGAGTAATATCATGAACGAGTATGAGCAGCTGCTCGATAAGCCCATCCCTTTTCAGGAGAAATTGGAGTTGTTGCTGAGGGGACGAATGAATAGCATGGATCAGATTAACTCGGATTTTATTCAAATCAGCAATGAACCGTCTGTTCAAGAGTATATCGAGGCATTTTACAAGGAGAGAACGATTCCCTTTTTTGTGAAATTGATTGAGCAAGGCAAGCAGGAGGGTTTTATTGATCCAGAAATTTCGATAGATGCGGCATTGTTTTATATTCAAGTGTTTAAGGAGGCGCTGGCACGACCGGGATTCATTACACAAGCGAGTCCTACCATGCTTCGTGATATCGATCGCTTGTTTTATTATGGATTGATAGGGAAAGCGGAGCACTCTGGGACAGAGAGAGGCTAATGAGTTGATGATATAAGCGTTAAGGCAGAACAACCTTTGGTGCAGACCAAAGGTTGTTTTGATTTGCATACAAAGTCACTAGCCAGCAACTGTTTTGACCCGCATCTCCGTCTTGAGACCGAGAGCAACTCTGTACCTGAGACGGTGTGAACTTGTGCAGATCTTCTTTATGATGAAATTAACGGATGACTCTTGGAGAATCATGGAATGACATTTTCAAACTAAAAAATAGTGAGGTGTTCCATCTGCTGCGAAAATTACTTAAAACCGTCATGCAAAGCTCCTGGATGATGTGGGAACGTATCTTCAGCTTCATTTCCAGGTTCCGCAGCTCGCATATCTCGCGATTTGGCATATGCACAGTCATGATTAAGAAGCATCGAGGAGAGCGCATCGTCTGCGAGGACTCAACGGTCATTCAGAATGGAGATTTGGTAGGCGAGCTGCATTTGGACAATGAAACGATTCTCAAATTAATCCGATCGGAAGGGCCGGATCGTGCGGCTTTGAAAATAGCAAGACTTGCAAGAAAGTCCATGCTGCAGATTAGCCGTGCATATGAAGATCGGTCCGAGTTCAGCGAGGTCAGCGCATTGGTTGGGATTACTTTGCTGCACCGTGGATTAACGCACGGTCTTGGTTTTGAGCATCAAGCGATGAAACCGGACTTGTTCCAGAAGCTGACCACGTCCTATCTGCGAATGCTGTTATCCGTGATGCACCCGGATGGCAAGAACCGGATTGATCGAAGAACGGAATTACTCGTTCCCATGATGTTAATACATACCCGCTCATCGCTGATGAAGCGATTTTCAATGGCGGATAAGCGGCCTTTACATGAAGAGGGGCATGCCATCTTGGTATCGGCTGCGGTTGAAGCTTGAGTGAAAGTGGCATTGCTACGTACATAAGGTAAACCTGTTAATTGCAGCTGAGTGGGAGTTCTAATAGAAATGAGGAGAGCAACAGATGGAAGAATGGTATAAACTTGACCACGCCGGGAAGCTGTTTCCCGCCGTTGCAGGAAGGGAGAATTCATCAACCTACCGGTTGTCCATGATGCTGACAAGTGATGTGGAGCCATCGGTGTTGCAGCAGGCGCTCGATAGCGTAATGAAGAGATTCCCGCTATTAAACGTCGAGCTTAGAAATGGCCTGTTCTGGAAATTTCTGCGGGAGAAGGAGACGCGTTTGATGGTGGAACCGGAATCCACCTATCCTTGTGCACCTGCAGCTCTCTCGACTGAGGGCGGAAGCTTGGTGAGGGTTTTATATCATGGCAACAAGATTAGCGTGGAGATTTTTCATGCGCTAACAGACGGGGGTGGGGCACTGGAGTTTCTCAAAACCTTGGTGTTCCAGTATTTATATCTGCTCGGCGAAAACGTAGAGGACAAGGAAGGTCTGATTTTGCCGCCAGCTTCATTTGCTCGCTATGCCGAGGCACAGGACAGCTTTAAAGCTCATTATACATCGGCCACGGCCGATTCCAGAATGCCGGAGGCCCTGCAAATTCCCGGTACCCGATTCTCGCCGTATGGACACAACGTCATCCACGGCATGATTCACGCCTCGCGGCTGAATGGGGCGGCCAAGCAGAAGGGAGTAACGCTCACCGCTTACCTGACAGCGATTTTGATTATGGCGGTTTATGAGACGACGTTGCCCTTCAACAACGATAACCGGCCGATTGTGATCAGCATGCCGGTGAACCTGCGTAAAATATTTCCTTCGAGCAGCCTGCGCAACTTTTTTGCGGTCATTAACATTGGCGTACAGATGAAGGAAGGCATGACATTGGATGAGGTACAAGGTATCGTGCATGCACAGATGAAAGAGAAAACGACGAAGTCTAATCTAACCCAAGCGATGGCCGGCAGCATGAAATACGAGAAAAACCTATTATCCCGATTCACGCCGCTGAAATTGAAGGATCTGGCGATTCGTTATGGGTTCGACCATTACGGTGAAGAAGCCAAAACGCTTACGCTTACCAATCTGGGCCGAGTCGATATCCCAGCGAGTATGGCTGCGCATATCGAATCAATGGAAACCACGNNNNGCCAAGAGTCCAATGAACTGTGCCGTCAGTTCGATCAATGACCAGCTTACCATCACCTTTGCCAGGAATATCGTCGAGAGCGATGTGATCAGGCACTTTTTTCGCCAGCTTGCCAGCCTAAGCGGGTTGGATATAAGGATTATCAGCAATGATTGGGGGATGGGCGCATGAGATGCGAGAGCTGTGGGGTATCCGTAGACCCGGCGCACGCAGCATGTCCCTTATGCCGGAGAAATTTACATGGTAAGGGCGATGCACCATCAACAGGGAATTCCTGGTACCCCATCTATGAGGCTGTAGAGGAGCAGCGTGCGAGCAGTCTGTTATCCAAGTGGCTTACCTTCATTGCAGTGTCTGTCATCGGTTTATCTTTACTTATAAATATTCTGGGAGATCACGAAGTATGGTGGAGTCTGTACCTCATGCCCTGCATGCTCTATGCATGGCTGTTCATCAGACATACCTTGATGTCCAAGTCGCACCTCGGCGGCAAAATCGTCGTACAACTGCTCGGGCTGTCCGGCATGCTGCTATGGCTTAACGTGGCAGCGGGTACGAATTACTGGTCGACCGGTTACGTCATTCCGTTCCTGATGATGGCGGCAACCCTTCTGATTACCGTTATATGCTGCACCAGAAAAATGCGCTGGCGTGAGTTCGCAGATTACTTGTTAACCCTGATCTTGCTTGGGTTTGTGCCCTTATTACTATATGCCGTCGGCATGTCGCACGTATTATGGACAGCCGTTGCGACGGCCGTATATGCCTTATTAACGTTCGGCGGGATGTGTCTGATTGCAGATAAGGGATTCCGAAAGGATATGAAGCGCAGATTACATTTTTGACAGGAGGAGAACATGATGTACTCCATTACGATTAGAAGAATGGCAGATTATGAACGAGACGTTCGCGAGGAAGTGGCGGAAGTGTTTGTTGATGGGTATTATAACGAACTGTCCTATTTCACCGAGGATCGAAGCACGTTAAAGAAAGCCTTCCGGAGTCTGTTCAGTCCTGAGGTGTTTTATGTGGCTGAGGTCCAGGGCGTCATTATCGGGATTTTAGCCTGTTCCCATCATAGGCAGCGGGCCATGCCGGTCGAGTTAGCTCCGCTTCAGGAGGCTTTTGGAGATAAGACAGGGGAGCTTGCATATAACGTCATGAAGAACGAATTTAACCCGGCACTGCCTTATGATGAGGAAACGGGTTATATCGAATGTGTGGCAACTACTACGAAAGCACGCGGCAAAGGCGTTTCCACCGCTTTAATAAAGCATGTCAAAGAGGAGCTGCCATACAAGCGTTATGTTCTGGAAGTGACCGACAGCAACCAGGTCGCGCTATCGTTATATCAGAAATTAGGATTCGTGGAGATTGAACGCAAATCCGAGATAAATGCAGAGGAAAAAGGGTTCAGCGATCGTATTTACATGGAATGGAGAAAGCCGGTCTTCAGGTGATATCCATATAAACGAGAGACGCTCAAACGAATAGGATGGTATGGAGTTTAACAACCTCCGCTTTAGAACGAATTGAAGCGGGAGGTTTTTTGTTGTTTTTTGAGCCTCTGCCATGATAATTTAGTATGTATTGCCAGGTTTACGGTAAACTTCTTAAGGAATCTATTCGTGACGATTTAGTGATTCAAAGTCAGATTGCGGGGTGACGCCATGTTTGAACTGCTGATTACAATGACCGAGCGGATTGGAATTATTGTGACGATTGCATTTATCGTAACCCGGTTGAGGTTCTTCCGATCGATGATAAGTCAGGACAAGCTGACGTCAGTACAACAGATTCAGGCAATATTGGTCTTCGGGATTTTAGGGATTATCGGGACGTATACCGGAATTACGGTGAACACCGAATCCCTTGAAGTCAACAAATGGATGATGCAAGTTTCCGGAGACGAAGCGATTGCGAATTCAAGGGTTGTCGGTGTTGTTATGGCCGGATTGTTCGGAGGCTACAGAATCGGGCTTGGTGCAGGACTGATTGCAGGGCTTCACCGTTTTACATTAGGTGGGTTTACGAGTTTGGCCTGTGGGCTCGCGACCATACTTGCAGGTCTTCTGGCCAGCCTGTTTCATAAAAAGAATGAGCAGGTTCGTTTCTCAGCTGCGCTTCTAATGGGGGCATTGGCAGAGTCCCTTCAGATGCTGATCATCCTGCTTTTGTCCAGACCATTCGAACAAGCGATGTCCTTGGTCGGTTATATTGGAGTACCAATGATTGTTGCAAACGGAATCGGTTGTGCATTGTTTCTGCTCATTATCCGATCCGTATTGAATGAAGAGGAGAAGGTAGCGGCTCAGCAGGCACAAGCTTCTCTTCGGATTGCCCGCAGAACCATTGGGTATATGCGTCAGGGGATGAATGCGCAATCCGCGGAAGCGGTATGCCAGATTCTTTACGAGGAAGTCAATGCCAGTGCGATTGCGATTACGAATGATCGGATGATTCTGGCCCATGTCGGAACGGGGGATGATCATCATGCGGCAGGTCGTCCGCTGCAGACGGAAGTGACGCGCCGGGTCATTGAACAAGGGGAGCAGCTGATCGCGGATCGGGCGCATATTCAGTGCCAGAAGCCGGATTGTCCGCTGGGAGCCGCTGTCATCGGACCTTTGAAACAGGGCGGTCAGACCGTGGGCACACTAAAGTTCTATTTTCGAAGTCCGAAGGATATTACCCACGTTACAACAGAATTGATGTCAGGTCTTACGATGCTGTTAAGCTACCAGTTGGAGGCTGCTCAATTGGAGGAAACCAAGGAACTTGCCAGAGAAGCTGAGATCAAGACGCTTCAAGCACAAATTCATCCGCACTTTTTGTTTAATGCATTAAACACGATACTCTCTCTAACACGGATTGATGCGGAGAAAGCAAGAAAGCTGCTGCGGAGTCTATCGGACTATATCCGCCAGAATTTGACCGCCGCAACCACCGAGAAGGCCACGCTTCAGGATGAACTGCAGCATATACGATCTTATATGAGCATTGAACAAACCAGATTCGAGGATAAGCTGCAAATTCAATATGAAGTAGAGGATTCCGCGCTGCAGGCGCTTGTACCGCCGCTGACCTTGCAGCCATTAATAGAGAACAGCATACGCCACGGTTTCAGGAACAAAACAGACGATTGTGTCATACTTATCCGTATTCAGGGTGATCCGGCTAACGGTGTATTCGTTACGATCAAGGACAACGGAACGGGGATTACGCCGGAACGGCTTCGGTTATTGGGGCGCCAAATGCTCGATTCTTCATCGGGTACGGGAATGGCTGTGTATAACGTGAACAGAAGATTGGCCTTGATGTATGGGCCCCATGCATCATTAAACATCCAAAGTGATGAAGCGGTCGGGACTGAAATTCAATTCCAGATTCCCGCAGCCGCTAACGTATAACTCTACTCATGAAGGCAGGGATTTCTTACACATGATCGAACGCATCCGAACACTCATCGTGGATGATGAACGGTACAGCCGTGAAGAACTGATCTATTTACTGAAGCAGCATCCTACACTCGAGATCGTTGGAGAAGCGGATTCCGGGGAACAGGCGGTGTTAAAGACCATGCAGTTGAAGCCGGAAGCCGTATTTCTGGATATTGAAATGCCCTTAATGAACGGGCTTGAAACGGCAAGAGCCTTGAACGAGTTGAAGCTCCCTCCAAAAATCGTGTTTGCCACGGCGTACCCTCAATTCGGTGTAGAGGCCTTCCGGTTCGAAGCGCTGGACTATTTGTTAAAGCCCATAGACGAAGAAAGACTGGCGGAGACGGTAAGGCGTCTTGAGCAATCATTACGAAGGGAAGACCCGACAGCACCCGGTCATTCCAAATCTTCAGGCAAGCTGTCGTTGGATGTGGATGGGGAAATTATGTTCATAGACCCGAAAGATATTATTTATATCTCACGGGAGGATACATACTCCAAGATCGTCACAGTCGATAAGCAATATCATGTTAAAACGCCACTCAAGGAGCTGGAAACGAAGCTTCGGCAGTATCCGTTCTTCCGGATTCATAAAAGCTATGTGGTACATCTTGATTATGTCAAAAGCCTGGTTCCTTGGTTTAACGGCGCATTCCAGCTTGAGCTGAAGGGGTGCAGCGATAAACTAGCCGTAAGCCGTAATTATGCCAAAGCATTTCGAGAGGCTTTGGAGCTTTAATTAAACGTGGGATGTGTTAAGGATGGAACGCTCATGATGTGAATGAAGACTGCATGAGAGCCCTTTAATGTGCATAATAACCTTAAATTTGAACATCTTAATGCGTCTAGACGACATGTTAGTTCAAAATCGCCCTCTAATCTCGATAATTTCTTATAATCAATGTAAGCGATTTCAAGAAAAGGGGGCGAAGGCATGTATACCTTCATCATATCGATCATTCTGCTGGTTATTGGATATTTCACTTATGGAAAATACATTGAAAAAATGTTCGGAGTTAAAGAAGAACGGGCAACACCTGCTTATGTCAATCAGGATGGTGTTGATTATCTGCCTATGAGCTCGAACAAAAACTCGCTGATTCAGCTCCTTAATATAGCCGGTGTGGGACCCATCTTCGGACCCATTATGGGCGCGCTCTATGGACCGGTTGCTTTTATCTGGATTGTGCTGGGGTGTATTTTTGCCGGGGCTGTGCATGATTACCTGACGGGTATGATCTCCATCCGCAACCGCGGCGCGCATTTGCCGGAGCTTGCTGGCAAGTTTCTGGGCAAAGTGATGAAACATGTTGTGAACGCTTTCGCGATTCTGCTGCTGGTCTTGGTAGGTACCGTCTTTGTGACCTCACCGGCCAGCCTGCTTCACAATCTGATGAACGGCAAAGTCAGTTTGTGGATCATCACCCTGTTTATTTTCGGCTATTACATTCTGGCTACACTGCTGCCCATTGATAAAATCATTGGCCGCTTCTATCCGATATTCGGCGCTCTGTTACTCATAGCATCTCTTGGTGTTGGCGGGATGCTGATTGTACAGCAGGTACCGATACCGGAATTGACATTAGCCAATTTGCATCCGGATCATATGCCGATTTTTCCGCTATTGTTTCTGACGATTACGTGCGGTGCCTTATCCGGATTCCATGCTACCCAGACACCGATTATTTCCCGGACTACACAGACCGAAAAGCAGGGACGTAAAATTTTCTATGGCATGATGATTGCCGAGGGGATTATTGCCATGGTATGGGCCGCAGCGGCGATGAGTTTGTTCCAGGGGTCTATAGGCACATTGGCTGTGCTGGGCGTGATCGTGCTGCCGATTACGTCAGGGGATACCGCATTCCGGAGCGCACGCATGATCATTGCGGATTATATCAAGCTGCCACAATTCAGCATGAAGCGGCGCCTTATCATTGCCATTCCTTTGTTTGTCATTTCCATTGCCTTAACGCAGATTGATTTCAACATTCTCTGGAGATACTTCTCCTGGGCCAATCAGGCCACCGCGGTTATTGCTTTGTTTGTCAGTGCGATGTATCTGTTCATTGCCCGTAAAAATTACTGGGTAGCGCTGATTCCGGGTGCGTTTATGCTCTACACAACGACGGTGTATATTCTGAACGCGGAGATCGGATTCAGGCAGTCCATGAATGTTTCTTATATCGTGGGTGCTGTCATCAGTGTCATACTGGTCATCGTATTTTTTAAAGCAGCCCAAAAAGCGCGCGCAGCCGAAATGCCGCTGGAGGTTGATATCTCGGATTATCATAAAGTCGCATAACCATATCATCGAGCATGCTTGCATAAATCAAAACCGTCTTTGGAGATTATCCATGGACGGTTTCTTTTATTCTCAATGAGTTAGCCTTGTAGCGGCATACCCAGCGTATCGGATATTTGTGTAAATAATCGACAGGCTGTCACTCATAAGATGAAGGAGTGAAGCGTTCATTTAGGGATGATGGGGAGGTGGCATGACTTGCTGTCGATATTGCTCTTTATATTTGCCGTCGGTGCCGCGGTAGCCAGTGTCGACACCACCTGTGGGCTGAATGTGTTAGGCAGTCTGGAGGGCACGAAGGTCAGTAAATCCAAATATGCGCTGGTGTATATCGTATCTTGTACCCTGGGCGGCGCTATGACCGGACTGGCGATCGGGTGCATCAATTTTGTGCTGAAATTAACCCCTGTTGGTTTATATCAAAACTATATTATTGTGGTGCTGTTTGCGATACTCCTGGGCTTGGAGTTCATTCATAAAACGGGGATTCTTCCATCCGGCAATTTCATCGTTCCCTCCGAATGGATCAAGCATGCAGGGTACCGTTCGGCGGCATTATGGGGCCAGATTCTGGGCTTGGGTTTCATCACATTGCAGGTGGGCGTCCTCTTTCACGCTTATATCCTGGTCTCCTTATTCGCGGCTCCATGGTGGCTTAGCTTGCTGGCAGGGGCAACGTTTGGAGTTGTTCGCGGCACCGTGTTCAGCCTCCCGCTGATCCGATCCATCGTGTACCGTATGCTTGAAAAAAGGGTACACAACCTCACGCTGCTCTCGGCCGTGCGGCAAACGGTCTCCATGCTGCTGATCATCGGTTCCATCATCTGGATCATCAGCTACTGAAGAGAAAGGAGCATATGGGCCCATGTACGATTTGCTCGCAATATCCGTTACGCTGCCCATGCTGTTGTCCGTGGTGAGCTTTGGCTGGAGCCGTGCATTCGGTGATCCGGATCGGTTCCCCGGAAGTGCCCGATTGCATGCTCTGCTCATCCTCCTGCAGGTCTTGTCAGTGACCATGGTATATGGTTTTCCATCGCGGTACAGTTTCCTGGGCATCTCTTTACTTTATTTTGTCCAGGGTGTGGGGGTCGCTTATTTCATCCGAAAAAAAGGGAGGGTGGACTGCGGCTGTCTCGGGCCTCAGATCAGCTCCAAGCTTGGCTTTCCATTAATTGGGTTCAATCTGGCGATGGGACTCATGGGGTTGGCCTACAGCCATCCTGTCTGGTTTGCGCATCGTCACTCTTTTGATGTAACCGGTCTGCTTATGGAGGGGATGATGCTGCTGCTATCGCTCTTTATCATCATAGGGGTTCCGGATGCCCTGCATGCGATCCGAATATACCGCGAGATTGCCGGAACTCATATTTCCAAAATAAAAAGGTTGTAAGGGGGCTGCGATGAACACCTTCTTCTGGATTTCATATACCATGCTGTGGATTCTGGTTGTACCTTTGGTCATTCTGAACCTGGTCCTGTTTCGGCAGTTGGGGATTATGGTGATGGGTACCGCGAGAGGCGTGAATCAGTCCGGCATTCCGGTCGGCCATAAAATCCCCGGGGCCACAACGACAACCTTGCGGGGTGTCGAATGGTCTACAAGCGAGCTGATGGGCACACCTTCCATCATGCTGTTTGGATCGCCAACGTGTAAGGAATGCGCCGATATTTTGCCGGATTTTAGACGGATCGCCAGGATGAATAACGTGAGACCCATCCTTTTGCTATTCTCGTCTGTGGATTTGGCATCGGAGTATGTCCGGAAAATAGGTTATGACGATGAGGTGCTGATCGTTAGTTCGGAGTTTGCGAATCATCTCGATGTGCAGGTCACCCCCTATGCCTACGCGGTGGATATGGACGGCGTCATCAGGCATAAGGGATTGGTCAACAGTCGGGAACAGCTTGAAGCGTACGTGAAAGCATCCAGGGCTTCTTAAGATGAGGTGAGAGTATGTGGCGGAAGCCGGGAGACGCTTGCCAAAGTATTAGTTCGTCCCGATGATAACGATATCGTTAAAATCTCGTTTGCTGCGGGGCCCTGCCGGCCTCCGCATGGACAATATTGCTCAGGCTGCGGCGCAGATGCCTCCTGCCCGTCCGATTATATCATTTGCACCCCCAAGACGGTGATCGACGATTGTAAAGGTTTATGCCCGTATCCTTCCGGCTGGTGGTATACGAGTGATCCAGCGGGACATCGGGCCAAGTGTCAGGATTGCATCTCGCGCTATGTACATCCGTATGTCGGAAGGAATTGGTGCTATCAGGGAGCCCGGGTCTATGGGCGGTATGTAATCTGTGCGTGCAGGTCAACGGAGCTGTATTGATAGAGGAACAGAGGGATGTGATTTAAGCAATTCATGATGAAATCACGGCCTCCAACACATGATCGAGTCCGTTCCGGGCAGCCGGCAGGTTGCCCCATAGCGAGAACTGCATCAAGGCTTTCGCGGCTTGCTCCTTCGGTTGTACAAGCTGTTCACATGGATAACGAATGTGACAAAATTCATTTCGGTGGTTTCGCACATCGTTCATACTGGGGTTCCAAAGACTGTGCATGTGGAGGAGGGAGCATGTTGTCCAGAATAAGACGCGGAGATATGATCCTGTTTGCCTTGATCCTGATCCTTGGCTCCTTCACGGGACTGCAGTGGTGGAAGCATAGCCATGTAGATTACCAGCAGGGAGAACTCAAGGCTTTGATTACAGTGAATGGCAAAGAATACGAGACTGTCCCGCTGACCGGGGACGAACGTATCATTGATATTAAAACCAAGTTTGGACACAACACACTGAAAGTGTATGACTACGGGATCCAGATGATATACTCGGATGCTCCGAAGCGAATTGCACTGGATATGGGATTTATCTCGGAACCCTATCAGCAGATCATCTGCGTACCGACTAGAGTCGTGGTTGAGGTGTTAGTTCCCGAACATGAACAGCGTGAGACGGAACTGGATGCCGTGGTAGGCTAAGATCAAGGTACAAGAGCGTATGACTACCATAAATTTTACTGAGAACCGGGGGTTAATGCCGGTTCTTTTCGTTATGTAGGACAATGGTGTGAATGCAAGGTTAGCGTAACTTTTTAGCTGAAAGAATAGTTATAATTAGAGAGGAAACGAAGTCAGATAACCACCATTTTCCGATGAATAGATCCGAAGGAGGCTGTTACATGCTTTCCATTGTGAAAGGACGAGAATTTTCAGCCGGATTCGAAAAAGCCCTGAGGGCAAGAGGGATTACACATAGAAGAGTTATGGTCGATTGGAGGTCTCCAGTCAGATCAGCAAAGGTGGAGAGATTATGGGTATGATCGCATTGATATTGATTGTAGGCTTTTTATTCGTTGTGGTATATTTGCGGGCGATCTGGAACGTATTGCTGGACATTCGAAACGAGTTAAGAAAAGATAACGACAGAGGGGCATGATTAGATGATGAACGAGAAAAAAGACTACTCCCACGTATACTGGATCGGAGGTTCCCCATGTTCAGGCAAATCCACGATTGCCGAAATGATCACGAAAGATTACGGCTATACCTATTATCAATGTGACCTGTTCAACGAGAAGCATGTAAACTCATGCAATCCGTCGGAGCATCCCACCATGTTCCGTTTGAAGGATATGGGCTGGAATACATTATGGTCACGACCGGTTGAGCAGCAGATTGATGAGGAGCTGGAGTTTTATCGCGAGGAGTTTCCGATGATCGTGGATGATGTATCGACCATGCCGGCCTCACCCCCCCTAATTGTGGAGGGAGCAGCGCTTTTACCTGAAAAAGTAGCACAGCTGGTATCCAGCCCCCATCAGGCAATATGGATCGTACCGGTTCCGGATTTCCAGAAGGAGCATTATGCGAAGCGCGCATGGATCCACGATATTCTGAATCAATGCGATGATCCCGATAACGCTTTTCAGAATTGGATGGGACGAGATATCGGTTTTGCAGCATATGTGGCCAAGGACGCCATGAATCGGGGGTTCAAGGTTATATTCGTGGACGGAAGCAAAAGCATTCAGGAGAACTACGAAGAGGTTAAGCGGCATTTTAATCTATGAAATATTAGGAAAATAAAATGAAGAAACTCAAAATTGCAATTTTGGTTTTGTTGGTGTTCGTGCTTGCCGATTGACTCCAGAGGGGGAAGCCCGTGGAATACCCGTTCGGAGCTAAAACATTATATTCCCAGGGACGGATAGGTTATTGTCTAGATTTTAGTTAAAGTAGTTCAAGGGGGGCGTCGCATGACCATAACGATACAAACTTCTCGTCTGCAATTGAAGACGATTGATCGGGATCGGGCAGCGGATGTGGTGGATTTTATCGTTAAGAACGATGAGCATTGGAAGGTATGGGAGCCAGCTAGAGAAGCTGAGTTCTATACTTTCGATAAGCAGGCGGAGATACTGGGAGCGGAGAGTCGAAGCATAGCAGACGGAACTCTGTTTAAAGTGTGGCTGCATAAAGATGATGAAATTATCGGTTCGATTGCGATCAGCAATATCGTTCGGGGCGTCTTTCAATCGGCCAATGTGGGATACAAGCTGGCACAGGCTCATACGGGGCAAGGGTATATGACCGAAGCGCTAAGGGCCGTGGTCGACTATTGCTTTGATACGATGGGGCTGCACCGGCTGGAAGCTAACATTATGCCAAGAAACATAGCTTCGTTGAATGTAGTGAGAAGATTAGGCTTTTACGAAGAAGGACTGGCCATCAAATATTTGAAGATTAACGGCGTCTGGGAAGACCACCTACATATGGTAATCCGCAATGAACGCATGGAATAACGCATGAGAACGATATTTCTAGGGTGAATGGAGTTAGTGACGAAGGGATCCCTTATTGGGATGATCTCTATCTGGATGTTATTGTGCTTCCAGACGGAAGCCTCTTCATTCAAGATGAAGATGAGCTAGAGGAAGCCTTACGCCAAGGGCATATTGAGTTTCAAGATTACAAGCTGGCTAAAGAAACGGCGGCAAAGATCATTTCGGAAGTCCGGTCTGGAGAAAACAAGGTGATCAACAATAGTATCAGGCACTTTTGGCAATTGATCAACCTCTAACCCTCCACATCCTTGATGATCATGCTTGGAAACCTGTCCAGTTAACCGATGAACAAAAGGATGAGGTTAAAGCCCATGTTATGAAACACACCAAAGATCTGTGAGACTATTGTAATTGAAGCTACAAGGAGGCATAACATGCTTCAAGTAGAAGTCAGGCGACCAAATCGCGGCGATATAAAAGCTATGGAGCATTTTTTCAGGTTCGTAATTACCGATACTTTTGCCAAAGAAGGCTTGGCAGATTTACTGGAGGATATTGAACAGGAGATTGACAGCAAAAATAGGTACTTGAACGCAGATTTTGAAACGAACGGAGAGCAGAGATATTTTCTCATCGGACTGCTAGATAACAGCATTGTGAGCTGCATCGAGTATGGACCATCCAATGCATTGATCCGGGAAGCTACCGATGGGAGATTGCGTGATGTGGTTGAAATCGGAACGGTATTTGTTCATCCGGATTGCCAACAGCAAGGGATCGGAAATCTAATGTTAAATATCATGTATCTTACGCTTCTCAATAAAGGATTAACGGAATTTTGTTTGGATAGCGGATACTCTCGTGCACAGAAGATATGGAAGAAGAAGCTGGGTGAACCCGATTATGTCCTACAGGACCATTGGGGGAGTGGAGTTGACCATATGATATGGAAACGAAGACTCGCAGATGTTCCAGTTATATTCAGTTTATAAGGCGCTTAATTCCACTAACGAAACAGGGTGAACGGTCTGGTTCAGAGTAAGGAATAATACATTTTATTTATTGAATAAAAATGCATACTAACGTATATTTATTCCTAACATATTTGTAGGAGTGATTTACGTGCATAAGAGAATCGAGGAGCTTACCTTAAACGCTTGGCCAGCGCTCCAAACCTTGACACAACAGGGATGGTTGTTACGATTTGCAGACGGCTATACCAAGAGATCCAACTCAATTCAAGCTCTCTATACGGAGTCTTCGATCGACCTTAATAGCCAGATTGAACAATGTGAGCGTTTATATGTTAAGGCCGGACTTGACGTCGTATTTAAAATCACACCATTCAATCCGCAGGAACTCGATCCTATTTTAGAATCCAGGGGTTATACCCTTTTGGATCCTACCAGTCTTCGAGTATTGGCTCACTTGGATGATATGGAGTCCCCATCCCATAAGGAAGTTCAGATCGAAGACAAGCTGACCGATGAATGGCTGGATGTGCTTGCGGACTTAACCGGAATATCTGAGAAGAACAAGGCTGTAAAAAGAAAGCTGTTTAACTATTCCGTGATACAATATGGATTCTTCATCCTATATCATCGTACTGAACCTGTAGCATGCGGAATTGGTGCTTTGGAGCAGGGCTATGTAGGAATATATGATTTGGTTACCGCTCCGGCCTGTCGAAATCGTGGGTACGGCAAACAGTTAATGTTACATATTCTGCATTGGGCCAAGAAACATGGAGCTACAAGCAGCTATTTACAGGTGGTACAGAATAATTTTGCCGCAAGCCGATTGTACGATCGTCTTCAGTACAAAGAGATCTATTCCTATTGGTACAGGTACAAGCATATCGAAGGATAAGCAGATACAGCCATAATCATGGATGTTCATAAGTCTGCTGCTTACTTGAACAAAGGGTTACTCAATCTGTGGAACGGTTGTATAATCATGGAAGATGACTGAGCGGATGCCCCGACTTTAGATGATGTTATCTAAGTAGGGGTCTTTATAGCTTACGAACTCTTATTTGGCTGCAGATAAAGACATGAAGGTTACTTATTATGCGAAAAGTTGGTGTATCCATGTTTGATTTATCGTCGAAATATTATGACGTGATTTACAGCTTTAAGGATTATGAGCAGGAGGCGCAGCAGGTCCGGCAATATATTAGAAGACAGGGTAAGGATTACCGGACTGTACTCGACGTTGCCTGTGGAACCGCGGAACACGCCTTTTTCTTAAAGCAGCACTATACGATCGATGGTATCGATTTAAATCCGGGAATTCGTTTCGATCGCGAAGTCGAAAAATCCGGATGGTCATTATTCGGTTGCCGACATGACCCGTTTTCGCTTGGACCGGAAATATGATGTGATCCTCTGTCTGTTCAGCTCCATCGGGTATGTGAAAACGCTGGAAATGTTGGTGCAGACCCTAACGCAGTTTAAGGAGCATCTGAACGAGGAGGGTGTCATTCTGGTTGAGCCGTGGCTGACACCGGATGTCTGGACCACCGGAAGAGTGGACACGATCATGACCGAGCATCGCGGGATCCATATGAGCAGGATGTCCCATTCGGACCGCGAAGGCGATATTTCGATCATGAAAATGGAGTATTTGTTTGGAAGCGAGCATGGTATCGAGCATTATACGGAGGAGCATCGCTTGGGGCTCTTTACCGTGAAAGAGATGATCGAGGCATTCCAGGAAGCGGGCCTTCGCGTGGAGCACGATCCGGAAGGCTTGATTGGAAGAGGTATGTATATTGCACGAAATGTGAAGTAAGGAGGACCTTGTATTATGTACATCCATAGGCCGCTGGCTGACGAGGATTTATCAACGATATGCAGCTTTCCTCAGACGCCGGAGGAGCTGTTTTATGTGAGTCCCAGATCGGACTTCCCTTGGACGCCGGAGCAAGTCTTGAGTTTGCTGGAAAATCGATATGATCCCACGGTTATTGTTGAAGAATCTAGTGGGCAGGTAGTGGCTTACGCAAATTTTTACGAGGATATTGATCAATCTCTGTGGCTTGGCAATGTTATTGTTGCTCCGTCGCATAGGGGAATGGGAGCCGCACAGAAGCTGTTACAGACCATGATGGATATAGCCAAAGAGAAATATGGAATGACTCGCTTTTATCTTAGCTGCCATAATACCAATTCCAGAGGGCTTGTTTTTTATCATAAACTTGGTTTTGAGCCCTACGATGTCCGTATTACGACGCTAGATGATGACCGGAAGATGATTACCATTCAGATGAGGCTGAATTTGGTCTGAGCTGGAAGGAAATATTCAAAGCCTCTCAATTGTTGAGCCTGATGATACTTATACTCGGGCCGGTCAATTGATGCCATCGTCATGGGCCAGGCAACATAAGCAAATCAATACAGGAGGCTAAATTGAACCACAAGATAAATATCGATGCTCAAGAAATACCCTTTATAATTGAATGTGAGGACATCCTGCTCAGGGAATATATGGTGAAAGATGTTGATGCGATCTTTAAGATCACGCATGAACCGGAGATCAGACAGTTCCTGCCCGGTTGGGATGTACCCAGGGAACAGCGGCTTGAATGGTTAACCAACTATGAAATTGTGGAGAATCGGCAGTTCTTGCAGGCTGTTCAAAACGGCGGGGATGTGGGACAGCTTCGTCTGCGACTAGCCATGGTCTTGAAAGCAACAGACGAATGTATCGGCTGGTGCAATACAGGTCCTAAAGAGGAGCTGCCCCAGCCCAATCGAGAAATTATGTACGGAATCTCGAATCAGCATTACAATAAGGGATATACCACCCAAGCTGTAAGGGCATTAATCCAGTTTTTGTTCCAAAATACAAGCGAGCGCGAGCTGAGTGCATTAGCCGTTCTTCATAATCATGCCTCCAATAAAGTGATCCAAAAATGCGGGTTTAAGTATGTGGGCGAAATTGAGCTTGAGCAGGAGCGGCATCATCTCTATAAACTCCGAAGAGAGAGTTAAGGAGGTATTATGAAACAGCTTGCTTTGGGTGCAGGGTTCTTTATTTTGATCGAATTGCTTCTATTTATGCTCTTCGGAGTAGACGAATGGGTCATGATAATACTGGCAGTAGGGGTAATCATTACATTGTTATTGTTAATACTTGTTCGTCTAACGGAGCTGGTAAAGAGTAACAGGGATCGTCTAAAGCACCAACAAAGGCAGAAGATTCGGGAATTGAATCAACAATCCAGATTGGAATAAGTAAGCAGCATGTAAGGAGGGCAGCTGTGCGTTACAACGTTATTTTATTTGATGCAGATGAAACCTTATACGACTATGCCAAGTCGGAGGCTTTTGCGTTATCCGGCGTATTTGGCGAAATTGGTCAGGAGTGCACGGATGCCATCGTAGACAGCTACAGACGCATTAATCAGCAGTTGTGGAGTGATTTTGAGCAGGGGAAGGTTACACAGCGTGAATTGCGTACAGCCAGATTTGAGCGTTTGTTGGCAGAACACGGCATTACGTGCGCCTTGGATGCCGATGCCTTTAGCGATGTTTACATAAAATATTTAGGGCAAGGCTCCTTCCTAATGGAAGGGGCGCAAGAGCTGTGCAGACAACTGACCGAGCGCGGTCAACGAATGGCGATCATTTCGAACGGAATAGAGGAGGTGCAGTTTAACCGTATTAGCCGATCGGCGTTATGCGATTCCTTTGAATGCATCATTGTTTCAGAGGATGCAGGGTCCCAAAAGCCTCATGAAGGCATATTCGATTATGCCTTTGATAAGTTGAACCATCCCGACAAGAGCGAGGTTCTTATTGTTGGTGATTCATTAACTTCCGATATACAAGGAGGTATTCGTTACGGGATCGACACCTGCTGGTATAACCCGCTGCGCAAGGCAAACCCGACAGCCATTCAACCTAAATATGAGATTCATTCCCTTATGGAGCTGCACGATATCATTTCATTTGCGTGATCTCTTTGTATCCTGCACCCGATGCGGCTTCGTAGAAGTATTCAATCCCGATGTCCTCAGAGGCCATAAATCCGGAGTGCTGGGAACGGTACTCGATATAATCTGGCGTTAACTAAAAACATTTCATCAAAGGAGTTTGAACATGATACAGGCATTTATTTTTGACATGGATGGGGTTATTATTGACAGTGAACCGCTTCACTTTGAAGTCGATATTCAGGTGATGAACTACTACGGATCGGCGATAACCCATGAACAGCTGGAGCAGTATGTAGGTATGACCAATCCGGAGATGTGGGCAGCCATTAAGGATGAACATCAGCTTACCCAATCCGTTTCGGAAATCATTGAATACCAATTGTCCAATAAAATTGAAATGCTTACTTCCCGGGAAATGGAGCCTATTGATGGCATACGGGAGCTCCTTGCGGAGCTTAAAGCACGTAATATACCGGCGGCTATAGCATCTTCATCGCCACCTGTATTTATTTCAGCCGTTTTGCGTAAGTTTGATCTCCTGGATCATTTTCAATGCGTTGTGAGCGGTGAAGAAGTGGAGAAGGGAAAACCGGCGCCGGATGTATATCTGAAGGCGGCTGAATTGCTCGGTGTGGATCCGGAGCATTGCATGGTGCTTGAGGATGCAAGGCACGGCGTTGCAGCAGCGAAGGCGGCTGGCATGAAATGCATCGGCTTCGTGAACCCGAATTCGGGGAATCAGGACTTATCGCAGGCCGATCATGTGGTGAACTCGGTCCGAGAAGTCCCGCAAATTTGTCAATTTGAATAGCACATGGTCTTAGAACTTGGCAGCCTGGCCGCGCATTGCGGCTAAGCTGTTTTTTTGTTTTTGGTCCAAATGGTTATAAACTCAACTTATTGATCATAAAACTCGTTTATACTATATCTACTATATTATATCTACTATTAGTATCTAGACCTAAGTCTAGGTTCATTATCGTCTGAAGACGGAAGTCATCCTTTCCCAATCATGATATCCTTTCATTAACATGATTTCGGAGAGGAATGTGAACGGATGAATTTGATTTTAAATGTAACCAACGATATCGCACAGCATACGGGCTGCCAAGTAGGAAGCCTCGCAGAGGAGACAAGGCCAGATGGATTTTTTACGTAATTTAGGCGATATCGGATTATTTATTCATGCTATGATCGATGCGATTATTTTTCCGATTCCGGCTCTTTTCTCGCAATTGTCTTTAAGTGCAATGAGTCCAGACCGTGCGATCTGGCTTGCCACGATCGGATTTGTCGGCTGCCTGATCGGAACGCCGATTGGTTATGGAATCGGCAAGGTTTCCGGAAATTTGGTCTTAACCAAGATCATGAAGAAAAAATGGTACGATTCGGCCACCACATTGTTCACCAAGCATGGGGAAGCCGCTATTCTTGTCGGTGCGTTTACGCCGATTCCGTTCAAAATCTTCACCATCCTCTCCGGTTGTATGAGTTATCCTTTATGGAAACTACTCAGTTACGCAGCCCTCGGGCGTGCCGTGAAGTTCTATACCGTAGGTATCCTGTTCTACGTGTACGGGCGTGCTGCAGAGCATATGGTGGACGGCGTACTTACGATCATTCTACTGTCTGTAGGTGCTCTCATAGGAGGGATCTGGCTGACGGTGCGTTTTATCAAGAACCGCAAGAAGAAACGTGCGGAAGTCCCTGTTGTGCAGGGTCCACAAGAATCAACGGATGTAACGGCAGGTGAAGAGTAATGATAAAGCGATTGCGAAGATTTGATCATCGGGTATTCGTCTGGTGTAACCAGACCATCAGCAACAGAGCTTTTGATCGGTTGTTCGGAGGTATCACCCATCTCGGTGGAGCCACCTTC
This sequence comes from Paenibacillus sp. Dod16, assembly GCF_049893405.1. NCBI lineage: Bacteria > Bacillati > Bacillota > Bacilli > Caryophanales > Paenibacillaceae > Paenibacillus > Paenibacillus sp. Dod16. The sequence goes on along the minus strand of NZ_JBNDYG010000028.1, from coordinate 64,702 downwards.
ACGATTCTGAGTGCACTGCTCATCGCCTGGGCAGCATTTGAAGCATGGGACATAACGGCATATCAGAGTGCCATTGCTTTAACCGTTAGCCATCTGATTGTTGTCCTCATCAAGAAGATCGTCAGAAGAGATCGCCCATTCCGGGTTCTGGAGCAGGTGAAAATTGGAAATTTCCCATTGAAGGACTATTCATTCCCGTCAGGACATACCACAGCGATCTTTGCCGTGATTACGCCACTGCTCTTTCTGGTATCGCCGCTGCCGACGATACTGCTGCTTATCCTGGCTGTGCTGGTCGGTCTATCCCGTATTTATTGGGGATATCATTACCCGACGGATTGTCTCGCAGGCAGTCTGATTGGATTCGGTTCAGGATGGCTGGTCGTTTACCTGATGCATGTCATTGGAATCACATAACGTTAGATAAGGAGTAATATTCATGAGATCCATATATGAGCAAAAAATCATCATATTAACCGGAAGTCTGGGAGAGGGTCACAACCAGGCATCAAAGGCCATTGTGGAATCAGCAAAAAGAAACTACCCTCATCTGCGCGTTAAAGTCATTGATTATATGGAGTTAACCCATCCGCGGCTGCATGTGGCCGGTCAGTTTTTCTTTATGCAGTGGATGAAGCATTTCCCATCCGTTTACGGCTATTTATTCCAAAAAACGCGCGAGGAAAACACGCTCATCCATATGCTGAAACGCTTCAGCACCTTCAGTCTTCACAAGCTCAGCACGATGCTGGAAACGGAAAATCCGGCTATCGTGGTCAGCACGTTTCCGCCGGCAGCAGCAGGGATGTCTCTGCTGAAAGGGATGGGCTTTACCAATGTACCGACGGCAACCGTCATGACGGACCATACGGATCACAGCTACTGGATACACGCTCATACGGATTATTACATGGTTGGTTCCGATGTGGTACAGGTTGCGTTGGAGCGCAAAGGCGTGCCAAGCGAAAAGATTTCTGTAACCGGCATCCCCGTCAATCCGCTATATAGTCAGCCAATGAATCCCGGACGGCTCCGAACTCATTATGGCTTGCGTCCATCCGAGCAGGTTGTGTTGATCATGGGCGGCGGAGAAGGGATGATCGATAAAGAAATTATCGAGCTCTTGAAATCGAGGGCATACCCAGAGGATGTTCGGTTTATGGTCGTGTGCGGCCGTAATATGAAGTTATATCAAGCACTGCTGGAGGAGTTTGCTGGTCATCCGCAAATCACTGTTATGGGTTATGTGGATCGCATGCATGAATTGATGGCGATAGCGGACCTGATGGTGACAAAACCGGGAGGACTCACGATTTCCGAGGCGTTAACGATGGAGCGGCCGATGCTGTTAGTAAAACCCTTGCCAGGCCAAGAGCAGGATAATGCGGATTATCTGGTGGGAATAGGCGTGGCACGGCAGGCCATGGCCGGTGAATTGAAGCAACAACTGCTGACATTAATTAAGAGTCCGTCCTTGTTGCGAGAGATGAAACGACAGGCCGCCTTGAACACGCATAAAGATTCGGCTTTGCTGGTCCTGACAAGACTGATGGATATACAGCAGAATCAGCGCTTTTCCCGTGAATGGTCTGAAGAGGTGAATCCGGTGCCCTACGAGGTCCTGAACAGAGAAGTTTATGTGAATGAAACGCTACAACATTACTATGACAGTTATCGGTAAGATGAAGGAGTTTTCCCCATGAATTTGTTTGAATTGGTTGAGCAGTTATTTGAACAATATGGTTATCTAGTGTTATTGATTGGGCTCCCCCTTGATTTTATTGCTCTTCCAATTCCTCCTGGAAACAGCACATTGACCTATACCGGTTTTTTAACTTATAAAGGAATTATCGATATGGTTCCTGCAGTTGGATCTGCTTTTATGGGAGCGGCCATGGGGTTAACCATTACCTATATTCTGGGATACAAACTCGGGATGCCGCTTATCGAGCGATATGGAAAATGGCTGTTTATCAAGCCGTCCCTTGTAGAGAAGACGCAGGTCTATTACAACAAGTATGGAAATAAGCTGCTCATTATATGTTTTTTCATACCCGGGGTCAGGCAGTTTATCGGGTATTTTATCGGCATGATTCGGGTTCCCTATCGGACGGTGTGGCTGTATGGATATACGGGCGTGGCTGCATGGGTATTGGCTTTTTTCAGCATTGGTTTTATATTCGGCGAGCAGTGGCAGTACATTCTGAACGTGGTGGAGCATTATTTGAAAGTGATCTTCATTTGCCTGGCCAGTTCAGTTGTCGTTTTGCTGGTGTGGAGTCGTATAAAACGCGAGAAGGCCAAGAAGTTAGCCAAAGTGACCAGAAATGAATAATGATAAATAAAATGAATACTTGCAAAAGATGGCCCAGCATTTTGGATGTATGGATCTGTGCTGGGTTTTTAGATTTAGGACGAGCCTGGCGGAATTTATGATATATTCTAAATAAGTCAACGGCAGCGCATACATAACGAGTTAGAAAAAATACGGGTGTAGTTAGGGGCAGACCATGAGCAAAGTCATACCTTTATTCAGAGTGTTCGATGAACCGAAGGCAAGGGAATTCTATATTCACTATCTTGGTTTTACTTTGGATTGGGAACACCGCTTTGATGAAACGGCACCGCTTTACATGCAAATATCAAAGGAATCGGTAACGATTCATTTGACGGAGCATTACGGTGACTGTTCCCCGGGAGCAGCCATTCGCGTGGAGATGGCGGGGATTGAGGGGTTTCACGAACAGCTGTTAAACCAGAACTATCCGTATTCCAGACCCGGGATAGAGATTGCGCCATGGAACAGCAAAGAGCTATGTGTCACAGATCCATTCGGCAACCGAATCACTTTCTACGAGGAGTTGGAACCCAAGTGAAGAAGCTAAACAGGATGCGATTTGAACAAGCCAGGCAATATATGCTGCACCGGGCCAGGGATCTTGAACGGTCATTGTTCCGGTATGATTTCGAGAACGGGTCGTTTACGGACGTGTTGACTGAGTTGGATAGCTATCAGAATGAGGACGGTGGATATGGTCATGGACTTGAGCCTGATCTTCGGTGCAGAGAGTCATCTGCTCTGGCAACAACCAGAGCGCTGGAGATTCTTCGCTTGAATCCAGATCATCCGGAGCGGAACGAACGGGTGATATCCGCTTTAAAGTATCTCGAGCATTCCTATGTGCCAGAACGGTCAGGGTGGGATATCATCCCTAAGGAAGCCGAGCAGTCTCCAAGGGCGATATGGTGGCAGTATGGTGCCTTCAAAGATCATTGGGGAAATCCGAATGCGGATATTATCGCCTATTTTATCGACGAGCGGGAGTTATACCCTTTGGAGTTTTTGGAATCAAGGATTGATTATGCTGTGAACTACCTGAAACAATCCAGCGATCTTCATGAAATGCATGAATTGTTTTGTTATTTGCGTTTGAACGAAAGATTGTCAACAGAACAGGCGTCCGAGATCGGAGAAACACTTGAGGTCTTCATGGATCATTGCATAAGCAGGGATCCTGGCAGCCGCGAGGGATACGGAGCAACGCCCCTCAGTATTATGGATTCGCCGGATTCGCCCTATTTTGCCAAATACCGCGAGCTTCTTCCGCTGGAACTGGATGAGCTTATAGGGAATCAAGGGGAAGATGGTGCCTGGGAGCCCAATTGGAGCTGGTACCAGTACGAAGAGGTATGGCCGTTGGCCAAGGAGGAATGGAAGGGCGTTCTGACATGGAATGCACTTCGGACGCTGCGTAATTTTGAACGGATTGAGGGAGTTTGACATCGAATCCCTGGATAAAACAGAGATGGCTCGGTTCCCATACAGCGGACGAGCCATTTTTTTAATATAGTTGTTGAAAGCATGAATCCATATAAAATCCATATCATGTCAAATATTCAAGTGAGTATCTTGCAAGAGGAAGCAAACAAGTAAAGTCGGCGTAATCCTTCCTCGATTTCTTCGGATGACAGGTTTCCATATCCTAACACGATACCGGTTGTACGGAGGGGGCTAGAGGATGAGATTCTGTAATTCGATACAGGCTCAACACGGAACCCGTAAGAAGCCGTGTCATTCCATGGAAGAAGGGCGTAGGGCTGTGGATGGAAAATAATCTGTAGATGCATTCCCGCATCATCGCCGAGAACGGAAATATCTGCTCCGAATAAGTGCTGAAGCTGCTCCGTCATGACATTGCGCCGTTTCTTGTACATTTTCTTCATCGTATGGATATGCCGTTCCAGATACCCATCCAACATGAATTGGCTTAATGCTTTTTGAATGATGTACGGAGTATGTAAATTCAATTTATCTTTCATTTCGGCAATGGTATCGGTTAGACTCGGTGGTACAATCATAAATCCGATCCGAAGGCTGGGCGACAGCGTTTTGCTGAATGTTCCTACATAGATAACCCTTGAAGGCGACAGCGTCTGTAGAGGAGGCACAGGGATCCCTCGAAGCCGGAACTCGCTGTCATAATCATCCTCGATAGCGAAAGAGTCGGCTTCCTCCAGCATCCCTATGATCTGATGTCTCCGCTGAATGGATAATACGCTGCCGGTTGGAAACTGATGTGATGGCGTTAATAAAACCAGATGACCTGGAGCGATACTCGACAAGGCGTCGACGCGCATTCCGCTATGATCAACCTCGACCGGAACAAGATTATAGTTCATCGTCTGAAAAATATCCCGGGTAATATCGATTGTTGGGTCTTCGATATAGATGGAATGAAACTTGGAAGATAACGATTTGGCAAGGAGAAGGAACCCTTCAGTGGCACCGGACACAATCACAATTTGTTCGGGTGAGCATTGGATGCCTTTAGCCCGGAATACATAGTCGCAGATGGCAGAGCGCAGCGTCGAATCCCCTTTGATGTGACCGTAATCATGGTCTTCATATTCGGAAGATTCAGAGGCTGCTTTCAAATACTTGGCCCAGATGTGTCGTGGAAACATGTTGCGATCGGGAACGCCCGTGGCAAAATCAATGACGTGTTCATGCTGAGTGGTTGTCTGCCCCTGGAACGGCTGCTTGCTCGAAGAGGGAGCGGTACGCGGATTGGGAACGGGGATGATACCTTCCGCTACATAGGTGCCGGAGCCTACACGCCCCTCCAGATATCCTTCAGCCGTCAGCTGCTCATATACCTCAATGACGACATTGCGCGCAATCCCCCATTCTTTTGCCAGAACGCGCGTAGGAAACAGACGAGTTCCGGCTGTCAGTTGTCCCGATTCGATGATCCTTCGCAGCTGCTGACATATCTGACGGGTTACCGTCAGTTTAGATTCACGATCGATCTGAATGCCGTACACCGTATCCCTCCTCTAATTGGTTCCTCCAAATTCGTTATCATTGGATCTCATCAGAGACCATTCTCCTTATTATAATGATGACGAACTGATTCGAAAAGGGAGGAAATATAACAATGAAACGAATGTTAGGCAGATCGCAAATATCGGTAAGTCCGCTCGGTCTGGGCTGCTGGGCCATAGGCGGGAAATTTACATTTGACGGCTTGGCGGGTGGGTGGGGAGAGGGGAATGAACGCGAATCCATAGCGGGGATTCACGCTGCGTTGGAACGGGGCGTTAACTTTTTTGATACTGCAGATGTATACGGAACGGGCCATAGTGAACGGGTCCTGGGCCAAGCGTTAAAGGGAAGGCGGCAGGATGCGGTGATTGCCACCAAATTCGGTTTTACGTATGATGAGTCAACAAAGGAGGTTTTCACTCGTCACAATGTTTCAGCGGATTATGTCCGCAGCGCTTGCGAGCGATCACTTCAACGCCTGGACACTGATTATATCGATGTCTATCAAATTCATGTAGGCGGATTAAGTCTTGGCGAGGTGGAGTCGGTGATTGTTACCTTGAACGGTCTTCGTCAAGATGGGCTGATCCGAACATATGGCTGGAGTACATGGGATGTGGCCAATGCCGAATGGTTTGCTCGAAAATCGGAAGCCGCGGCAATTCAACATGTGCTGAATGTTCTCAGTGACGACAAGGAGATGCTTGCCCTCTGTGAGCGTTACGGTTTAGCAAGCATCAATAATACACCTTTGGCTATGGGGCTCTTAAGCGGGAAATTCAACCATGACTCCAGGTTCAGTGATCAAGATGTAAGGGGGAGCGGTCACGATTGGGTTTCCTATTTCAAGGATGGTAAACCGGTACCATCGTTTCTGGCTAAACTTGAGGCGGTTCGAGAGATTTTAACCAGTGAAGATCGGACTTTGGTGCAAGGGGCGCTGGCATGGATTTTGGGGAGAAGCCACGTCGCGATCCCGATTCCGGGTTTTAAAACGAGGAAGCAAGTGGAGGAATTGACTGGGGCCGCTCTTTTCGGACCACTATCGGACGGTCAAATAAACGAAATTGAAGATATAATGGGCTCGTTGTAAAATGCTATTATCATTACTATACGAATGATTCAAAAAATGATGGTCAAGGAGTGAGGGAACATGGACTTGAGATACCCGATAGGACAATTTGAATGGGAAGGGCCATCGACGCCTGAACAGAGGGAGCTCTGGATTCAAGAGATTAAGAGCCTGCCGGAGAAACTGAGGGCTGCCGTGCAGGGGCTAAGCCAGGAACAGCTGGATTTATCATATCGAGATGGAGGCTGGAGCATCCGACAGGTCGTTCACCATCTGGCCGACAGTCATATGAACAGCTATATCCGGTTCAAACTTGCTTTGACGGAAGACAACCCAACGATTAAGCCTTATGACGAGCAGAAGTGGGCAGCCCTTGAGGATTCAATGACGGCGGATGTTGATGCTTCACTCGTTTTGATTGATGGCATACACGCCAGATGGGTCGCTTTATTAAACATCATGAATACCGAGGACTATCTCAGAACGTTCTATCACCCCGAGAACCAGCGAAAAACGAGCCTGGAATACGCAACGGGCATGTACGCCTGGCACGGTAAACATCATACTGCACATATCACAACTGCAAGAGAACGCTTGAAACTGTGAGTTTTCAGATGATTCTGCTCCGTCAACTGGCGGAGTTTTTGTTTGCCGTCATGTCGTGATATCTAACTTGATTGTCGCAATTTTACACTGTGAATCGGGCGGTTCGTGTGATAGATTAATGGCATGATGTCTTAATATTAGATACTGAGGTGACGAGAATGATTAGAATCGGAAAAATTAGTTATTGGCATGTACACGCGTGGGATTATACGAAACAAGCGCAGGAGCATCCGGATGCTCAAATCGTAGCGGTATGGGATGAGAACCCGGGGCGCGGAAGAGAAGCTGCAGAGAAGCAAGGCGTACCTTTTTATGAGTCCCTGGACGACATGCTGCAAAGTGACGATATCGATGCCGTGATCGTGGATGCTCCGACATCCATGCACAGAGAAGTCATGTTGAAAGCTGCGGCGGCAGGCAAACACATATTCACGGAAAAAGTAATTGCGGCCACCCTGCAAGAGGTCAACGATATCATCAATGCCGTGAATGAGCACCAGGTCAAATTAACGGTATCGCTACCGCGGCTGAATGACGGCTATACCTTGGCGATCCGCGAGGTATTGCAGCAAGAGCTGCTTGGCACCGTAACACTCGTTCGTGTACGCTTGTCTCATAATGGCGCGACTGCCGGTTGGCTGCCTGAGCATTTCTACAGCCTGGAGGAGTGCCGTGGAGGCGCATTAATTGATCTGGGATGCCATCCGATGTATTTGACACGCTTGTTCCTCGGTGAAGAAGCGGTTGATGTCCATGCGAATTTCGGATACATCACGGGTAAAGAGGTGGAAGACAACGCCGTTGCTACGCTTTCTACGGCTACGGGAGCTGTCGGTGTGGTTGAAGCCGGATTTGTAAACAACTTCTCGCCATTTACAATTGAAATTCATGGTACGGACGGAACGATTCTGTACGGAACGCCTGACGACAAACTTCTTATTCGTTCAACGAAAAAAGAAGAGTACAAGGATGCCTGGGTAGAGCTGCCGGTGCCTGCCAATCGTGCAAGTGCATTTGAGCAATGGATTTCCCATATTCAAGAAGATACCATTGCAGAGGAAAATATCGCATATGCGGTTGAATTAACCAAACTGATGGAAGCCTCCAACCGTTCGGCCAAAGAGCATCGCGCCATTCGTTTGGATGAACTGCAAGCATAAGATACAGGGATGATGCATCAGGATGAATAACCATTTTCCATACGAATTGATGAAAGATCGGCAGGATGCCTTGGAGCGACTTGACCTGAGAGTTTATTGGGGACGTTATGAGATCCGTGTTCTTCGGTTTCATCTCACCACCTTTCCGCCAGGAAAGATTGTCTCTTTCCATAAGCATGCGGAGTATGAATTTCATTTCATACCCCGCGGCAAGGGGAGCGTTATTATGGAAGAAGAGCCTTATGCGCTGCGGGAAGGCATGTTTTATCTAACAGGTCCGAATGTGCTTCATTATCAGGAGGCGGATGCAGCGGAGCCGATGGATGAATTATGTCTGCACGTGGACATTATTCCGCGCGATGAGGTATCCGATCATGAGAGTCCGGCACTGCCTCCTTCGGATCCATGGGAAATGGCGGAAGCCGATGACTGTATGGAGAAGCTGAGAGGATTACCGCTGAAGCCAACGATGGATATCCATCGTGCGATGCCTTATTTCCTTGAGGCTTATCAGGCTTCTCAAGAGAAGTATTCGGGTCTGTATACAACGATTAAGCAGTGCATTATTCAGATACTGCTGCGCGCTGTACGCGCATATGAATCCGAGCCATCGGAAGCGGAACTGCCTTCACGGGATATGAAGGCTTACCGCTATCAATTGGCACTGGAGTATATTCATGCGAACTCTTCGGGAGAGGTTGTATTGGATGACGTCGCGGAGAAGCTGCATATCAGCTCAAGACAGCTGCAGCGAATATTCAAGGAGCAAGCGGAAGGGCAGTCCTTCAGCGAAATACTGGAGCATGTCCGCCTTGAAGCCGTATGCAGGAAGCTGATCGATACCAATTGGTCGATTGATAAAATCGCAATACACGAAGGCTTCTCAAGCGGAAGTTATTTGCATACCGTATTTCGAAAGAGATATGGATATACGCCATCAACATATCGGGCAATGAATGTGAAATTGTAGGGGGAGTATCAGCCATGAGCAAAACCATTCGAATTGGAATTATTGGAAGCGGCGGCATTGCGGGGGAGCATGCAAAATATTATAAACAAATCGACGATGTGCAGATTGTCGCTGTAGCTGATATTTTACCCGGCAGAGCCGATCAATTTATTGAGCGCTGGGGGCTTCAGGGAGCGATCGGATTTGATGATCACCGCAGATTGTTGGATCTCGACCTGGATGGCGTGAGCATCTGTACGCCAAACGTTGCGCATTATAGCACCACGGTTGATGCGCTGTCAGCGGGCAAACACGTAATGCTCGAGAAACCGATGTCGGTCACGTTGGATGAAGCCATCGAGATGGTTCAGATTTCGAAAAAAACCGGGAATATGCTCAACGTCGGCTTCCAGCCGCGTTATGATCCGAATATGGGCATCATTAAGAATCTGATTCAAAAGGGCGAGCTAGGAAAAGTGTATTATGTGGAAACCGGAGGCGGCCGCCGCCGTGGAATGCCGGGTGGAACGTTTGTCCGGCAGGAGATTTCAGGGGCAGGCGCCATGGCGGACATTGGCTGTTATTCCTTGGACATGGCCCTGAACGCGCTTGGATATCCCAAGCCGTTAACGGTATCCGCGTATACATCGAATTATTTTGGAACAAATCCCAAATACCACTCCGAATCCAGTGCGTTTAATGTTGAGGATTTCGGCGTAGCGATGATTCGATTCGAAGGAGACCTTGTGCTTAACTTCAAAACGTCATGGGCTATGCATATGGATACCCTGGGGGCGACGATGTTCCTGGGCACGGATGCGGGCATGAAGATTACCCCGGCAGGTTCAGGCCCTTGGAGCGGTGTGTGGGACGGGAAGGTAGGATCAATCTCCATGTTCCATGATATCCAAGGTCATCATACCGAAAGCGCCATACCGCTGGTCCATCATGAGCTTAACGTATTCCAGGAGAAAATCAAGGATTTCGTAAGCGCTGTGCGTGAAGGCAAGCCGGCGCCGATCCCGGGAGAGCAGGTGCTTCGGAATCAAGCGATTCTGGACGGTATTTTGCGTTCTTCCCAGAGCAAAAAAGAGGTTGAGATTCATATTCCGAACTTGGATTGATAGTGAGAAAGCCGCGCTTGCAGCGCGGCTTTTTTATGTGCATGATTATACATGCGAGGTGATATTTTTAACATATAAAGCTTCCATTTTTTAGATGGATATGATAGTATGAATGCGAACAATTGTTCCTCGAACGTTTTGGAATGGCCCCATACATAATATCCGGAATGAAGGATGGTGCAGACCTGATGACTGATCGATATGCTGAAATCGATGAGGTAATCGCGTATATTCACAACAATATCTATGAGCCCCTTCCGTTATCAACACTGGCGAATTACATAGGATACAGCCCATATCATTTTTCACGTATATTTAAGGATCGAATCGGACTGCCACCATTATATTACGTGTCCTCGCTTCGTTTGGAGAAGGCGAAGGATTTGCTATTACATACACATCTGAGTATCCGGGATATCGCCATGGAGATCGGTCAGCAGAGTCTGGGCACATTTACGACACGCTTCACGGAAAGAGTAGGCGTGACCCCTTCCCAGTTTCGAAACTCGAAGGAAGAGGCGGACGAGCATTTGTCATCCCTGCAGAAACTGAACAGCTGGCGTGACTCCATACCGGTCGAGAATCCCAATCTGACAGTAGAAGGCACGATAGAGGCAATGGCTCCATTTCAGGGCGTCATCTTGATCGGGCTGTTTGCCAAGCCGATTCCCGAAGGGCTTCCGTTATACGGAACTTTGTTATCTTCCGTCGGCTCGTTTCGGTTCGGCGACGTCAGTCCCGGAACGTATTATCTGATGGCTACTTCGGTACCATGGGGCATGCAGGCGGTCGATTTTTTGCTTCCGAAGTCTACCACACTGCGTACCCGTTCGAAGGAACCTATTATCGTTACCCCAAACGCTAAGACTCCGCATCTTCATGTAACTCTGCATGTTCCCCGGCTGGATGATCCGCCAATATTGATTTCTTTGCCATTATTAATGAATCACTTCCTCAAAAGGGTTGCTCCCATGATCCGTTAGATGAGGGATATGATCGGTGCCCTATGCATTTCGTTGACATTTGAGTTCCGATTCCTGATACTAAAATAAGTGCAAACGGCTTAGGCAGTAGTAGGTAGTAAAAAGGTAAGAACGAGAGATTTGAGGTGGCCTTTGTGATTGTTGTAAGCTCATGTTTAGCCGGTTTGAAGGTTCGTTATAACGCTACGGACAGCCTGGATACGAATATTCAGCAGCTGGTTGAAGCAAAGAAAGCCGTGGCCGTATGTCCCGAACTGCTTGGCGGATTCTCAACTCCACGGGAGCCGGCGGAGATCGTTGGAGGAAACGGAGATGATGTATTGGCAGGGCATGCTAGAGTGGTTGAGCTATCCGGGAAAGACGTGACCGAGATGTATATAAAAGGTGCATACCAAACGCTTCGAATGGCGCAAGAGCTCGGAGCTTTGCTGATCGTATTAAAAGAGAGCAGTCCTTCCTGCGGAAGCTCCATGATTTATAATGGAGAATTTGCCAATGAGAAAACAGCCGGTTATGGCGTGACAACGGCTCTGCTGCGCAAGGAAGGCTATACGGTTATTTCGGAGCATGAGCTTAATGCATATGCAGTACAACCGGAATACGCCACGCTTTTTACTGCGAGATAAATCATGCGTCTTGGTTTATGTATTTTCGTCCTGCTCTAAAATTATGATAGAATGATCCTATCGACTGCTTGCATGTTGTGATTCTTTATATTGGAGGGAACTATGGAACTCATAAATCAAACCGAAGTACAACAAATGATTGATAAATTGAAGGACCAGGATTTATATATTCATCTTGAGATGACGACAGGCGCTTATGCTGCCCATTATGACAGCACGAAGCATCCCGCGGCTAACTTTATTACGAATGCAATCATTCGTTACAGCCACGGTTCGATATCCGGCAATGGACCCTATCGGGTTGGATTGAAAATGAGTCAGGGTTGGGTATATACCGAAGGACTCACCCATTTCGAACAGACGGATACCGATCGGCTGATTATGGCAGGTCATGACAGTCAGGGCAAACTGGTTGTCGCTTTGCAGTTGAGCCGGGAGCCTTTTTAATAGAGAGAGGAGACGAGGATTGATGGAGCAAAACATACTGGTCGTATTGCCGCACCCGGATGATGAAGCATTTGGTTTGTCCGGTACGCTGGCTAAATATATTATGGAAGGCGCTCATGTTACCTATGCCTGCTTAACGCTTGGGGAGATGGGCCGTAATATGGGCATTCCACCGTTTGCGAACCGTATCACCCTTCCAACCATTCGCAAAGCAGAGCTGGAGGAATCCTGCAAAGCTATAGGCATACAGGATTTGAGATTGCTTGGTTTCCATGATAAAACGATTGAATTCGAGGATCAAAATAAGCTGGATAGCGTGATTGCCTCTCTGCTTCAGGAGATCAAGCCATCGCTGGTGTTCACGTTTTACCCTGGATATAGCGTCCACCCTGACCATGACGCAACGGGCGCGGCCGTAATCCGCACGATTCAGCGGATGCCGGCAGGAGATAGACCTGTCGTTCAATGTCTGGCATTCTCCAACAATTGTGAGCAAGAATTGGGTAAACCGGATGTTTATCAAGATGTATCCATGTTCATGGTACAGAAGCTGAACTCCATTCAAGCCCATCGCTCTCAATTCCAGGCAGCAGAGCTGCTAGGCAAGAAACAGATGAAGGCCAAGGAAGTGGAACAGCGCTTCGGTACGGAACGTTTCTGGACCTATACATTTGCATAAAATTCCCCCCATGGGATGATCCATAAAAAGAGCCGCAGAATCAGCATCTGCGGCTCTTTTGCATGGTTTGGAATCGAGTGCTTTGTTTGAAGATGACAGCCTTCAGGGAAGATTTCACTTCATTTGCTATCTAGGAGGCTCTACGATTAAGCATTAGATATTAGGGGCTGCTGATGGATAAAGGATAGAGGGTGCCCTTCATGCAGAAGGAGGTCTTGCCCGTCTCCTCCGATACAACGAGGACCAAGGCATCACTGATCTCGGACAAGCCAATGGCTGCACGGTGACGCGTGCCGAGCTTACGATCCCCATACGTTTTGGCTGTTAAAGGCAACACGTTCGCGGCGGAAATAATCATCTCTTTGCGTACAAGCACGGCTCCATCGTGCAGCGGGCTGTCTGGAACGAAGATGGATTCAAGCAGGGGACTTGTGATTTCTGCGGACAAGGGAATCCCTGGCGTCATTAACGAATCAAGTCCATCTTCCCGTTGAATCACAATGAGCGCACCCCGTTTTTTTTGACTGAGATGATATATGGATTTCGCGATTTCTTGATATTTGCTGGTGAAGGGGAAGAGAAAACAATTGAGATAATACGTAGAAGAAATCGATTCGGCTTCTAAAAATTTTGTTCTGACATGATCCAGCTCTCCCAGCAGACATGAACTGTCCTGGTCCAAATTGAGAATGATATGCTGTAATTGTCTTGTGATATCTGTGAGCTGTTCCTTCAATTTGTTTTTCAGCGGCGTAAAATTGCAATCATGATTTAACATCCGAAATCTTCCTCCTTATGATTGGTATCATTGCCATTCGGAGATATCGATATTCTCTATCGTAAACAGGGTCGGGTTTCGCTTGTAGTAAAGCCCGGAAAATCGATTTATTAGTAAAACTGATAAATGCTATAAGAACATTGTAATTGACCGGTTCAGGTAAGCTGTGATAGGTTCAGAGGAGTAATAAAATTAATTGTATCGTAATAGTAGGAATTAATAATGTGCGCTTTTGAGAGGTGGATATTGTTGGAACTTCAAGTAATGAACAGTCCTTTTAATCAGGAGCAGGTGGAACTGCTGAACCGCCTACTGCCTACACTGACGGAATCCCAGCGGACCTGGCTCAGCGGATTCATCGCTGCGTTACAGGGAACGGAAGCCGCAGCAGCAGTTGCGGCAGCACCACAAGCGAACACGTTAGCTGCTGTATCGGCACCGGTGGCGACGGCTACTAAAGAAGTCACAGTCCTGTACGGATCACAGACAGGCAATGGTCATGGATTATCGAAAAAGCTATCCAAGAAGCTCGAAGAGGTTGGCCTGCAGGTCACGATGTCTTCTATGAGCGATTTTAAACCCAATAATCTGAAGAAGTTGCAGAATCTCCTGATAATCGTCAGTACGCATGGAGAGGGAGAGCCGCCGGATAATGCTATACCATTCTATGAATTTCTGCACAGCAAGCGGGCACCTCAGGTAGACCATCTTCAATATTCCGTACTGGCGCTGGGGGATACCTCGTATGAATTTTTCTGCCAAACGGGTAAAGATTTCGACAAACGGCTCGAGGAATTGGGCGGCAAGCGGCTGACGCCAAGAGTCGATTGCGATGTGGACTTTGATGAGTCGGCTGCAGAATGGATGAATCAGGTTCTTCTATCGTTGAATGAAGCTGGAGCGGGATCATCCGTTGTCGAAAATGGGAGTGCGGTAGCCCTGAGCGATAGTACGGAATCGGAATTTTCGAGAAGCAATCCATTTCAAGCGGAAATTCTCGAGAACCTGAATTTGAACGGAAGAGGATCCGACCGTGAAACTCGTCATATCGAAATTTCTCTTGAAGGATCGAATCTGCAGTATGAGCCGGGCGACAGCTTAGGAGTCTATCCGGAAAACCATCCGCAGCTGGTGGATGACCTCATCGCTGCAATGGGATGGAATGCGGATGAAGTGGTCGTTATTAATAAACAAGGTGAAGCGCGAGCTCTTCGGGATGCCTTGCTCCGTCACTACGAGATTACCGTTCTCACGAAACCACTGATCGAGCAAGTGGTTAAAATGTCAGGGAATGAAGGTCTTCGGACATTGCTGGAGCCAGGTCATGAGCAAGAATTGCGCACTTATATCGAGGAACGGGATTTGCTTGATCTGGTACAGGATTATGGCCTGCAGCAAGTGGCGGCAAGCGATTTTGTATCCATACTGCGCAAAATTCCTGCTCGATTGTACTCGATTGCCAGCAGCTCCAAAGCCTTCCCTGATGAAGTTCATGTTACCGTTCGAACGGTGCGTTATGAAGCACATGGCCGCCGCCGCTACGGCGTATGCTCCGTGCAATTGGCGGAACGTCTGAAAGCGGGCGATACGCTGCCTGTATACATTCAGCATAATCCGAACTTTAAGCTGCCCGAGAATCCGGACACCCCGATCATTATGATCGGACCTGGTACAGGCGTGGCACCTTTCAGAGCCTTTCTGGGAGAACGGGAAGAGACGGGGGCAGAAGGAAAATCATGGTTGTTCTACGGAGACCAGCATTTCTCGACGGACTTCCTCTATCAGATTGAATGGCAGCGTTGGTTGAAGGATGGAGTATTGACGCGCATGGATGTTGCTTTCTCACGGGATACGGACAAAAAAGTATACGTACAGCACCGCATGCTGGAGAATAGCAAGGATCTATATCAGTGGCTCCAAGAAGGAGCTTGCGTCTATGTCTGCGGCGATGAGAAGAAGATGGCTCATGATGTGCATTCTGCGTTGGGGTCTATTCTCGAACAAGAAGGCCGGATGAGTCCGGAAGAAGCTGCGGAATATTTGACGCTCATGCAGCAACAGAAACGTTATCAGCGGGATGTGTATTAAGATCACCCCTGTGGTTGCGAGAGGAGAAAAAGGAACATGTCTGATAATAATCTAGTATCACCCCATAGTGCGCCGCATAGTGATGTTGAGGACATCAAGCGTCGAAGCAACTATCTGCGTGGCAGTCTTGTAGAGACCTTAGAGGATCGCATAACGGGGTCGATTCCGGAAGACGATAACCGGCTGATGAAATTTCACGGCAGTTATATGCAGGATGACCGGGATTTGCGTAACGAACGGCATAAGCAAAAGCTGGAACCCGCATACCAGTTCATGCTGCGTGTTCGCGCCGCTGGCGGCGTCGTGACTCCGGAGCAATGGCTGATGATGGACCGTGTAGCCCAAAAGTATGCCAACGGGACGATTCGCTTGACCACCCGCCAATCCTTTCAGCTTCATGGCGTATTGAAGTGGAATATGAAGAGCACCATTCAAGAAGTGAATGAAGCCATGCTTAGCACATTGGCTGCTTGCGGCGACGTCAACCGGAACGTGATGTGCAACCCGAACCCCTATCAATCCGAAATTCATTCGGAGGTATACGAATGGGCACGAATGCTTAGCAGTCATCTCGATCCGCGCTCGCGTGCGTATCATGAGATTTGGCTGGACGGCGAGAAGATTGTAGACAGCCTGCAAGAGGGAGAGGAGCAGGAGCCGATCTATGGCCCGGTGTACCTGCCGCGGAAATTTAAGATCGGTATGGCCGTGCCGCCATCCAATGATGTTGATGTATTTTCCCAAGACCTTGGCTTCATTGCCATCATTGAGGATGGACAATTGAAAGGCTTTAACGTTTCGGTAGGCGGTGGCATGGGGATGACGCATGGTGATTCGTTAACCTATCCTCAAGTGGCGAAAGTCATTGGTTTCTGCAAACCCGAGCAGATCGTTGACTTGGCCGAGAAGACGGTGATGATTCAACGTGATTACGGAGACCGCGCGGTGCGCAAGCATGCTCGTTTCAAATATACGATTGATGATCGCGGTATCGACTGGTTTGTCAACGAGCTGACCAGCCGTCTGGGCTGGAAGCTGGAGGAGGCAAAACCGTATCATTTTGATCATAACGGAGACCGCTACGGCTGGGTTAAAGGCAGCAATGGCAAATGGCATTTTACACTGTTCATCCAAAACGGACGTGTGAAAGACGAATCCGATTACCTGCTGATGACAGGGCTGCGCGAAATCGCTCAAATCCATAATGGAGACTTCCGTCTGACGGCCAATCAGAATCTGATCATTGCCAATGTCAGCAGCCATAAGAAGAAAAAGATTGAAGACCTCATCAAGCGTTACGGACTTACGGACGGTAATCATTATTCTGCCCTGAGACGAAATTCCATGGCATGCGTAGCTTTACCGACATGTGGATTGGCTATGGCCGAATCCGAGCGATATCTGCCGACGTTATTGGATAAAATCGATGTGATCCTGGAAGAGAACGGACTTCGCGAAGAGGATATCGTCATTCGAATGACTGGGTGCCCGAATGGGTGCGCCAGACCGATGCTGGCTGAAATCGCATTTATCGGAAAGGCGCCTGGCAAATATAACATGTACCTGGGTGGCGGTTTCTCCGGACACCGGCTGAACAAGCTGTATAAGGAAAACATCGGAGAGGCCGAGATTTTGGATTCCCTTCGTCCCCTCATGAAGCAATATGCACAAGAACGTGAGCAGGGCGAGCATTTCGGTGACTTTGTGATCCGGGCCGGCTATGTGAAGGAAGTGTTGGACGGACAACAATTTCACGCATAATGATACTCAATTATCAACAAACCGGAGTTCTTCTTGAGAAGAGCTTCGGTTTTTTTGTTTATAGCACTTTAGGAGATCATGATGGGCTCCCAAGCAGAGATGAAAAAGGTGGCACTGACGAAAACGGATGATGAGACCGATTTTTACCAGGCCATTATGGAACACAAGGAAACACTGATCCATATAGCTTACAGTTACTTGCGGAACCGATATGATGCGCTGGAAGCGGTTCAGGAGATGACGTGCAGAGCATGGGTCAAGCGTTCAACGCTAAAAGAAGGGAAGGCATTCAAAGCCTGGATCATCCGAGCCTGAAACAATAAGACGACATGACCGCCAGTTGCTACACGGTTTCTAGCTGAGTAAGAGCCGCCTCTTAAAATGTGAGGCGGCTCTTTTTTGTTGTTCATTGCTCCAATACGCCGGCCGTGCTCTTTCTCTTTTTAAATAATGGAAGCAGCAGAGCCGAACCAGTCAGGAACAAGAGTGTGCTAGCCGCATAAACGACGAACAGGGACAGCTGGTCTTTGAGCAATCCCCCGATCGACATGCCCAGCACCATCATTCCCATATAAATCGGGGTTAGGGCGCCGCCGACCCGACCAATATATGGCCCTTCCGTATTGTTTAGGATCATGGTGTTGATTCCAATGTGTATGGTGGGATAAAAGAATCCGTTAATCACTAGAAGGAGCATCGTAAAGATGACGCTGGTTGACCAGCCAATACCAAGGGTCCCGACGGCACTAACGCTCAGACCGAGTGCTAGTAAGGTTTGAGGGGGGATTTTCTTGGCAAATGCCATGACGAAGCCTCCTCCGACGAGCATCGCCGCTCCATTGACCGTTAACAGCCATTGCAAGAATGACTTATCCCGACCGAGGTTCTCAATCGTCACAAATATCGCGAGCGGCTGAATAAGTCCCGCTGCCAAGCCAGCCGCGGCGAAGGTCGCGGCAAGGGTTCGGAGCGTATGATTATTCCATACATAGCGAAGGCCTTCGATAAGCTCTTGTTTCAGGTTCTGCTGCTTGGATTGTGTCTCTTTCTGCATATCACGGGGCAGCAAAGTCAGAATCAATCCAGAACCCAGGAATAACGCTCCTGTTGCGACCAGCGATACTTCAATGCCGAACGTTTGATATACAAATGCACCGGCGATTGGGCCGATCACCGTAAAGAAGGCAACCATCGATTGAAACATGGCCATCACGGATTGCAGCTGTTCAGCGGGGACATGCTGTTTAAACAGCTTCATCGCTGAAGGCTGAGAGAATTGGGACAGGACGGCTGAGAAGAACGTAAGTACCAGTAATGCCTGCCACGACCCGTTATGAACGGCGATCAGCACGAGAAATACCGATATCGCAGACAATGCATCAGAACTGACCATGGTACGCTTAGGCCGCCAGCGGTCCGCGAAAGTACCTCCGATGAAGGCAAACAAGAAAATCGGCGCAAATTCGGCTACGGATATGAGGGATACATACATAGGATTATTGTCCGTCAAGTCGGTAACGTATAGAAGAATGGCAAAGTTACGAACCCAAATGCCAAGATTCAAGAGAACGCGTGACAAGACAATCGTTCGAACATAGGGGTTGTTAAGCAAAATAAAAGAGTCTCCTTTCGAGGTCTGTACTTTACAGATCGGATAGCGTAAAAACAAACGAATGCGCATTTCGTTGTTTTATACATAGACATAATAATATTTTGTTTATTAATAATCAATCATTTTTTTGTTTCATCTACATTTCTCTCGCAAAAAAACACCTCCTGCATTTGTTCATGAGCAGGAAGTGCCTTCAATAATCGAAATTGTATATGATTGGAATCTTGCTGTGTATTACGATTTTTCCGAAAAGTAATGAATGACGTCATCACGGAACTGACGAGCCGCTAAGGATAAATAGTGCTTCTCATGCCAGATAAGCCGATAGTGCCGTTTGCATTCGGGCTTCGCAATGGGCAGAAGCTTAAGCTTGGCGTCTTGGACATGAGAACATCCGAAGAGGGCAACACCAAGACCGGCACGAACCAGACTTGCAATAGCCGGAGGTTCGTCAACCCGGCATACATATCTGGGCGTAATTCCAGCCTCCTGAAAGAATGTATCGTTCATTTGCTGGAATATAAAATCTTCCTTGTAGCCGATAAAAGCTTCCTCCTTCAATTCATCCAAGTTAATGGACGTACGGTCAGCGAGCCTGTGCGCTTGGGGTACAGCCAAATACACATCCTCGCGAAGCACGGTCACTTGAGATAACAGGGGTTGCTCCATCGCCATCGAAGTAAAGCATAAATCGACCTGCCCCATTTCCATCATCTTCATCATGTCATCCGTTCCGACCTGGGATATTTGAAAATTAACGTCAGGGTGCTCCGCCAGAAACTGACTCAGCGGTTCGGATAACGGATCCAGGGTTGAGGTTGCCAGATGAATACTGCCATGATGAAGTCCTGCAAGTTCATTGATTTCTTTCTGGCCCTCCTCCAGCAAATGAAGTGCACGTTCAACTTTATCCAAATAGAGCTTCCCAAATGTATTCAATCGGATTCTCCCGCCATGACGATCAAACAACGGAACTCCGACATCCGCTTCCAACCTGGATATGGTTTTGCTTAAAGCAGGCTGTGCAATATGAAGCTCTTGAGCTGCTTTCGTCATGTGTTCCGTTCGGGCTACGGTTTGAAAATAACGCAGCTGCAGAAGTTCCATCCTTCATCCCCCTATACACTCCAGTATATGATCTATATAGCACATTATATATTTTTGTTTATTTCGAACCCATTATAAAATAAACAACGAGAGGAAAACAATCCCTTTTAAGATTTGTACATCGGTACACAAACGTAATAGGGTATCCCTTTTAAAATTCGGAAGGAAGGGGCTTTTATGGGAATCGGGAAAAGAAAGTCATCAAGCGAAGCATTAATCAGCGTTCTGGCACTTACTCTTGCCATATCGGTTATGAATGCAACGATGTTTAATATCGTGCTCCCAGAAATCAGGCGAGAGTTTGGGCTGAGCATGGCCGAAGTCAGCTGGGTAACGACATCGTATTTGCTTGTATTTGCTATGGGAAGTGTTATCTACGGAAAGCTTGCCGATCGTTACAAGCTGAAAATCTTGATTTCCATCGGGTTTATCACCTTTATAGTCGGTTCGGTTATCGGGATGCTGTCTCAGGTTTACGGAATGCTCATCTTCGGAAGGATGCTGCAGGCTGCAGGATCAGCCGTCATACCGGCGATATCCGGCATCATCCCCGTGCGCTATTTTCCTCCGAAGCAAAGGGGAAGAGCTTTAGGGATATCGATGACAGGCGGCGCTATCGGCAGTGCAGCTGGTCCAGCCGTAGCGGCAATGCTTGTAAGCATTGTCCATTGGCGCGTGTTATTTTGCATGCCGTTACTCATTCTGTTGACATTGCCTTTCTACTACAAATATTTACATGATGAAAGAGTTGGCACAGCCCAAATGGATTGGCCCGGTTGCGGTCTGCTAGCAGGAGCTGTAGCTAGCCTGCTGCTCTCTATTACGAATCCAACAGCATTGACCCTGATCAGTTTTGTCCTGCTATTGACTTGTTTCATCTGGAGAATCCGGAAAGCTGCAGCTCCTTTTATAAACCCGGGGGTATTCAAAAACGTTCGTTACACGCTTGGCTTGGTAATTGCTTTCGCAGCAACAGGAATAGGATATTCTCTTGTGTTCCTGACGCCGACGCTGTTAACGCAAGTTCACCAATTGAGGCTGGGTTTGACGGGATATGTTATGGTGCCAGCAGCAATCGCTACCGCATTACTCAGCAAATTTGGAGGCACGATGGCGGACCGTAAAGGCACTTCATATCTGTTCCACATCGCCGTAAGCTTATTTCTGTTCTGTTTTCTATTATTATCGTCATTTACGGGGGCCTCGCCTGTATGGATTGCCTTGTTCCTGATTCTCGGTGGTGTCGGGCAAGCCTTTATGTCGATTGCGCTGTCCAAATCCATTTCATTGACGCTGCCGCATGAACAAAGTGGAGTGGGAATGGGTATATTGTCGATGTTGAATTTCATGGCAGGAGCGATATTTGCCAGCCTTTACGGAACCATGGTGGATCTGGAAGCCGCTAAGGCTTGGAACCCGTTGATCCACGATCTGAGCGCGTATGTCTTTAGCAATATATACTTCATGCTGATGATCATGATTGCAGTTGTAGCGGCGCTTTTTATTTCATTTTTTAATAAGCATTACGAAAAGAGGAGATGTTGCAGATGAAAGCTATGGCCATTACTTCATTCGGTCCACCTGAGGTCTTAAAATTAACGAAAATGAAGCAGCCGCAGGCAGGACCGGGTACTGTGCGAGTCCGCGTGAAGGCAGCTGGCGTGCTGCCCTTTGATTGCGGGGTTCGCAACGGAACCATAGGCTATGTCCGTCAACAGCGTTTCCCGATGATACCGGGCAATGAGTTCGCTGGCGTGATCGATCAGGTCGGGGAAGGCGTCGATCAATTCGCAGTGGGCATGGAGGTACTTGGGTTCTCACTGCTCCATTGTTACGCTGAATATGTCGTGGTGGATGCGGATCAGATTGTAATCAAACCCGAGCGCATGCCATGGGAAATAGCTGGAGGTTTCTCCGGTAATGGCCAGGGGGCACATATGGCATTGAAATCTGTTGGAATTGAGGAAGGAGACACCGTGCTCATCCATGCCGCGGCAGGCGGGTTTGGTACCTTTGCATGCCAGTTGGCAAAAGCCTGGGGCGCAGCAGCTGTCATTGGAACCGCAAGTGAGCGCAATCATGAATATTTGCGGTCCATCGGCGTTATACCGGTTGCATATGGCGCTGGGCTTGTGGAAAGGGTCCGCAGAATCGCGCCGCAAGGAATCGATGCTGCAGTTGATGCTGCCGGCCCCGAGGCATTAAGGGCTTCTGCCCAGCTTGTGCACAACAAGGAGCGTATCCGCACGATGGTGTCGGACGAGACTGCTGTGGAGTTGGGTATACCCGTGCTAAGCGGCACGAGAACGGCAGCTAGACTGCAGGAGCTGGTGGATTTATATATGGAGAGTTATATTCGCATTCATATTCGAGAGGTGTTTCCGCTGCACGAGGCGCCGGAGGCGCATCGCCTTGTTGAAACGGGTCATGGCCGGGGAAAGGTGATCTTACTTGTCGGTGAACAGCACTGATTGATGGTTACGGGGACGTGTCTATTTTCCGGATCTACGCTCTTAACCTTGTTCAAGGGACTTAATAGATATATAATGGACGAGGGTATTTATTGAATACCGGCTACAGATTCAATAATGAAAGTGAGCGGAAATATATGGGCCGTAAATGGAATAATATTAAAGAGAAAAAAGCATCCAAGGATGCAAATACAAGTCGCGTATATGCGAAATTTGGTGTCGAAATTTATGTGGCAGCCAAGAAGGGGGAACCGGATCCCGAGTCCAACCGTGCGCTGAAGGTTGTTCTTGAGCGCGCCAAAACATACAATGTGCCGAAAGCCATTATTGACCGCGCCTTGGATAAAGCCAAGGGCAGCGGGGATGAGAATTATGAAGAGCTTCGCTATGAAGGTTTTGGTCCGAACGGTTCGATGATCATTGTTGACGCTTTAACCAACAACGTCAATCGTACGGCGCCTGCTGTACGTTCTGCCTTTAATAAGAACGGCGGCAATATGGGCGTCAGCGGTTCAGTGTCTTATATGTTTGATCCAACCGCAGTCATCGGCGTCGAAGGTAAGTCGGCTGAGGAAGTCATGGATCTGCTGCTCGAAGCCGACCTGGATGTCCGTGACATCCTGGAAGAGGAAGAAGCTGTGATCGTCTATGCAGAACCCGACCAGTTCCATGCGGTTCAGGAAGCATTCAAAGCCGCTGGTATTACGGAATTTACCGTTGCCGAGCTTACCATGCTGGCTCAGAATTTTGTCACCTTACCGGAAGATGGCGTTGCCCAGTTTGAGAAGCTGATCGATGCTCTTGAAGATCTCGAGGATGTTCAGCAGGTGTATCACAACGTGGAATTTGAGGAATAGTTCGTAACGATTAATATCTTACTACATTAAAACACCATCGTATTCAGGAATCCTGAGTACGATGGTGTTTTTTTGTGATTTATTTTAGCAGCGGCGGTAAGCAGCCAGAGCAACAGCTTAGTTGTCGGCTTGAACCATAATCACTTCAGCGGATGTGATTGCTGGAATGGACATGGTCATGATAGGCGAGTGGAAGACCACGATGTTCATGCCGGGTTCCAGCTTCTCGTCGGGATTCAGTCCAATCACTTGAGTATCCTTGGAGATGTTGATGACGATGTCGTTGTCGTTGGATTGATCTGAACCTACATTGATATACACTTGATCCTTTGACGTGCGTTCGGATGTAGTTATCGTGCCTTCGACTTTGGGCGCTGAGGTGTCGGAGACCACGATCTTATCTGCATGCGGCAGGGCAGGGTAAATCACGGACACGTATTCAGCTTCGATTCGCAGACCCGATTTTAAGGCTTCAGCCGTTAACGATTTGCCCCCGGCATCTACAATCTTTGTGTCGCCATCAACAGCGAGCACAACGTATTCGAGGTCACCTGCTTTAGCTGGTTTACCGGAAACGCTTATTCTTCCATCCTTCATTTCTGTAAGGATGCCGTCAATGCCGGCAGCTTGCTCCTGATCGTTATTCTCGGCATTCGTGTTGACCCGTATATAATTCGTTGAGGATTGAGGCGGCATGCTTAACGCCACGTAAGGTCCATAGAAAGCGCGAATACTCATGCCGGCTTCCAGGTCGCTTGCTTTCAGTGCGCTGCCGTTTTGATCGATGATTTTTGCTTTTGGATCCAGATGAAGCAGCATGGTTTCTTCACTGTCGTTGTACAGATTGGTTCCTTCCACCAGAATGCCTTGTTTGGTTACCTCCGAGATGGTTCCATCAATACCGGCGAGGTCGTTATCCTGTACAATGATCGTAAGAGCCGAACCTTGAGCGGGTAGGCTCTTCGTTATGTTTGGGTTATAGAAAGCTTTTATCGCTTTGTTTTTATCCACGATCGTTTGGAGCTGGACTTGGTTGCCTTTGGCATCAATGATTTTAGTATCTTTGGATATCGAGAGCTTGATTTCTTGTTGATCGGTTGCTGCCAAGCCGCGGCCGGTTACGATAATCCATGTGCCTGATTTGTCATTGACGAAGTCCGTTATGTAACCCATCGTTCCAGGAACGCTTTTCTTCACCTGATTTGTGATGTTGCCTTGTCCCTTATGGGCTGCAGCAGGAGGGACGGCCTGTGCATTCGCTGCTATTGGCAGTGCGGCCATCGCGAGAACCGTAGCGGTTGCTAGTACTTTGTAGATTTTTTTCATGGTAGGTATCCTCCAAATGTAGATTATCCTAGAACGCTAGGATTCAGCTAAGTCGTATCATGAATTGGTAAAATGTACTTGCTGCACCACTATAGACGGGAGAAATGTTAAAAGGTTGCAGGACCATGAAGAATCATGAAAACGGATCATCATGCTGATTACGAACTCGGATCACCAAGAAGTCAGAGCTCCTTATATTCAGAGCACTCCCCTCGATGTGTCCTATATTCGATTCAGCAGTTTACAAATGGACTTCATTTAGGATATAAACGATCTAAATGATCGCAACAGATTGACCAGGTGAATAGATCAAGAATCGAGGGATGACCTATGAATCTTCATGCACTACGCATTTTTAATGATGTCTCCAAGACGGGAAGCATTACGAGATCGGCCAGCAATCTGCTGTTAAGTCAACCAGCCGTTACGGCCCAAATCCGCAATTTGGAGCGGGAGCTCGGCATGAAATTGATTGAGGCTAACGGACGCAATATTCAATTGACTGAAGCAGGCATTGCCTTGGCCAGGCATTCCCAACGGTTATTTGCGATGGAAGCCGAGATGGAAGAGATGATGGAGGCCATCAAATCCGGTCAGCAGGGAAGTTTGCGAATATGTGCAACCGAGCTGCCCGAGAGCGCTTTGCTGCCCGGATGGCTGGTTGGGTATAAGCAGGAGCATCCAAGGATGGAGGTGCAGCTGCTGAAAGGAAATTCCCGAACTGCGCTGCAGCGGTTACAGGACAATTCGGTGCATATCTCCATCGTATGCGGCAGCTGGTCCATTGAAGCGGAAGATATCGAGTCCTTTACAATAATGGAAGATGAATTAATTTTTGCTGTGCCTGCCCTTCATCGACTAGCCGATAAAGAAGTGACATTCCTTGAGCTTATGGAGGAACCCTTTGTGTTGAGGGAAGAAGGAAGTTACACGCGAAAACGGTTATGGTCGTTGATAGAGTCATCGGATGCACGCGAACCTCGCTGTTCCATAACGATAGAGGGGTTGAAGGAATCCATTGAAGCGGTAAAAGCGGGATACGGGGCTGCGTTAGTTCCTGCTCTTTCTATCAAGAAAGAACTGGTTTCGGGCGAACTTGGCAAGGTTAAAGTGTCTGGCGTAACTTTCCCGCACCCTATTCGGGTATGCATCAAGAGACAAGAAGCGAGACCTGCGCAAGTCCATTCGTTTATTTCTTATATTCAAGCGGATATCCGCGAAAAAAACCAGTATATCCATGGATGATGAAGGCTTGCCCTTGATTCATCCATTTTTTTTATGAAACGGAGTGAAAACAATATTATTTCTTTATCCGCATATGGAGTACACTCGGTTAAAGCGGACGCTGGATATTAATGAGAAGGAGTGGGCTGCATGAGAGCATACCTGTTTGAACATTTGGAATTTGTGCGTGCACAAACGTTGAATCTTGTAAGGGATCTCCCGGATGATATAGCGGAGTTGATTCCGAGTGGAATGAATAACCACGTGAAATGGAATATGGGACATGTTTTATTCATAGCGGAAAGGTTTGCGTTCGGCGTGAACGGAGAACCTATAACCCTTCCCTCTGAATATACCGAGCTGTTCCGATCGGGTTCAAAGCCAAGGGAGATTAGCGAAGCATGGCCATCCATACACGAGCTTGTCGAACTGCTTGAGGGTCAGGTCCACCGAATCGAACGCAGGTACAACGGGCATTTGCACGATACGGTTTTATCCCCCTATACAACCTCCAAAGGTTTAAAGTTAACCCGGGTCGAAGAATTCTTAAGCTTTTGCTTGTATCATGAAGGCATGCATTTTGATAAAATGAAATCGATTCTCAGCCAAGTCTAAGTTGTAATGAAATGAAACACAAAGAAACAATTTGAGATGAGAGCGATAAGCGGAAAAATAACCAGAAATTTGACATATTATGAAGGAATGTCACTCTTTTGATCGAATCTTTAATGAAAGTAAGTTGAAAAGTGAAAGAGGGTGACCCGGCGTAATTAAGAAAGATCTGTATATACGGCGAATCGCATTTGCCTCTGTATTGAAGTGTGCGGTATGAAGAGGACACTTGAATACATTTTGAAGAGGAGTCGGGCAAATGGATATCGTAACGGAAAGATTAATAATTCGCGAGTTTGAACCAGAAGACTGGCAGGATGTTCTGCAATATACATCCGATCCGGTGGTGATGCATTACATGCCTGAGCCTGTGCATACGGAAGAAACAGTAAAACAATTTCTTGCTCAGAACAAGGGCGATAAAGCTCATCATTATGCCGTCTGCCTGCAAAAGGAACAACGGGTGATAGGACATGTGGTGTTTCATCCATGGTTCGGCGAACATACCTATGAAATCGGCTGGGTGTTTAATTCAACCTATCACCGTAGGGGGTATGCCACGGAAGCTGCCAGAGCTTTGCTTCAGCACGGTTTCGAAGTAATGGGGTTGCATCGGATCATTGCGACATGCCAGCCTGAGAATACACCTTCGTATCGGGTGATGGAGAAGCTGGGTATGAGGAGAGAAGGCTATTTTCAACAGTGTATTCCTCGTGGCGATATCTGGTGGGATGAGTATTACTATGCTATGCTGAAGACTGAATGGCGTACAATCTCATAGTTCTATTGTTATAATATGCTGTGCCCAATGGATCTCTTATAACAATGAGATGCATTGGGCTTATTTGATATTAAATCTGTGAATAAGGGAAGTTGATAAGCAATGACGGAACAGGATCCACTAAATCGAGAGCTGCTGACGGAGGGCGATTATGTAACGGATGGACCGATCGACCTGACGAATTGCGAGAAAG
The DNA here is from genome assembly GCF_049893405.1 of Paenibacillus sp. Dod16. NCBI lineage: Bacteria > Bacillati > Bacillota > Bacilli > Caryophanales > Paenibacillaceae > Paenibacillus > Paenibacillus sp. Dod16. Next base: position 36,920 of record NZ_JBNDYG010000028.1, on the reverse strand, counting down.
AACCTATTCACATTCCAGGATTTATTCAGCCCCATGGCGTACTGCTTGCCATTAACCCTATTGATGACTATAGGATCGCCCAATGCAGCCGAAATACCAATCAGTTCTTAGGCATTAGCGCAGAAGCACTTCTGGGACAGCATTTGGAAGCGCTTATTGGAAAGGCCCAATTTGAGCTGATGATTCATCGGGATCTTCAGGCGATCGCCACGCCCGATTTACAGTATATCAATTTAACGATTCCGGTTGGGGATGAGCCGGTTGCGTTTTTCGGAATTGTCCACGAAAGCGAAGGGTTGATACTGCTTGAATTGGAGCTGGTATTGGAAGATACCGTAGCCTTTACAGATGATTTTGAAAGGATACAGACGTTTTTCAGTCGCATGAAACGAACCGAGAATCGTGTGGAGGCGAGTCAAGTGGCTTGCGAGCTCGTGAAGGATATTCTCGGATATGACCGCGTAATGCTCTATGAGTTTGATGATCACTGGAACGGAAAAGTGGTTGCCGAAGCTAAAGAGCAGGAGCTGGAGCCTTTTTTGGGACACCATTATCCGGCATCGGATATTCCTAGGCAAGCCCGTGAACTGTATCTAAGAAATTGGCTGCGGACGATTGTTGATGTGAGTTATACGCCGGTCGAGATTATTCCTACGGTACAACCATTGACTGGCAAGCCATTGAATCTCAGTTTATCCGCGCTGCGGAGTGTATCTCCGCTTCATATCGAATACCTTCATAATATGGGGGTTGGCGCGACAACCACGATTTCCCTTATCCATGACAACCAATTGTGGGGTTTGATTACTTGTCATCACTATAGTAGAAAATATGTATCCCACCGGACCCGCAACCTGTGCAACTTTCTGGGCTCCTTTTTCTCCAACGAGCTGTATCAACGACAGCAGCTCGACGATTATCAAACCGAGTTGAGGCTCAGAATTTTATCCGCCCGCATTACCGAAATTTTCATCGGCCAAACCGATGTATTCCATGTTATCGAACAGCTTGACAACGAGGAGCAGACCTTGCTCGATTTAATGAGAGCTACCGGGGCTGTCGTTTATTATCAAGATAATTTGATGCTGTACGGTACGACACCAACTTCGAAGCAAGTCATGGAGCTTGCCGGCTGGTTATCTGCCCAGGCCGAAGATTATACGTACCACAGTTCTGAACTCAGTGCCGAATATGAACCCGCTAAAGCTTATAAGGATATCGCATCAGGTGTATTGTATCTCGCTTTGTCACCAGGCCAACAAAATTATGTCATGTGGTTCAGGCCCGAGGTTGTTCAAATTGTGGATTGGGCCGGCGATCCGGCCAAAGCCATTATCCAAGAGGAGGATAAGGTCCGTTTATCTCCGCGTAAATCTTTCGAGAAATGGAGACAAGTGGTTGAGGGGACCTCATATTCTTGGAAGTCACAGGAGTTAAGCGTTCTCCCGCAATTGAAGTCGATCGTTCGCAAGCAGACGGATGATCAATTAAGGCAAGCAAAAGAACAGGCCATACAGAATGCGAGAATTTTCAGAGAGAACGAAGAACGGTACCTGCAGCTCATGGGCCTGTCGCCTGTCGCTTTCTTGTCACTGACAACGGCAGGTACCATTATGTATTGCAATGTGCAGGCCGAATCGCTGTTCGGTGCAAAGAAACCCGAAGAGCTGCTGCAGCTTGAGATATATAAGTTGGCTAGAGAAGATTCGCGAGTTGATCTGAGAGAGCAGATCAAACGGATGGAGCAGAATCAAACCCAGTTAGTATCCGGCAGCGGCAGGTTTGTTACGCTGGAGGGCAACGGGATCGAGCTTGAATTTATGCTGGCTGCTATTCATCAAGGGCGTAAATCCTACATTATGGTGATTCTGAGAGAAGGTACGGCGGAAGATGGCCCGGATCGGGTATACTCCGATGTGCTGGATCAGCTTCAAAATTATGTGACAACAGACCCGCTGACCGAACTGCCCAATCCGCTGACTTTTGAAAAAGAACTGTCGATGGACTGGGAGGAATGTGTTCAGAATAAGCTGCCTTTAGCCTTGATGATGGTCGATATTGACGACTTCCGGGTATATAATACCCTTCATGGTTTATATGGCGGTGATTTATGTTTGCAATGGATAGCCGATGCCCTGAAAATTATTGGCGAACCCTACGGAGCGTCCATATCACGCTACGGTGGCGGGACCTTTATCCTGAAGCTGAAAAACGAAAGCCCCGAACGTACCTATGAATTGGCTGAGAAGATACGCCTTGGCGTGCTTGCACTCAGCATTCCCAAGGATCGCTCGGCAGAGGATGGGTTTATGACCGTTAGCGTGGGGGCGGCATGCCCATGTTAAAGTTCACGGATTTGATCGCGGAGACGGAGAAAGCGATGCATATTGCCAAGAGCAAAGGGAAGAACAGAGTCACGCTGTATGGATATGATGCGGATTAAACGGTAGATTCGAGTTTGTGTTACTCTCGGTAGTGCTAGAATAAAAAAACGATAGTTGACAGCAAAGAAAGCCCGACGCTCTCAATAAGGGAGCAAGCAGGCTTTTTTTGCTGAAAATGATAGAATGGACACTAAGGGTAGATTAAGATTGGGCGCTGGGGGTGCAGCATGACACGAAATATGCCGGCAAGGGAAGCTCGGGGCAGAAGAAAGCGTACCGTGATTTATGTGTTGGGGGTATTCATTGGAATCCTGTTAATTTATACGCTGTATGTGGGCATCACCATTTGGAATTATGCGCAAAGAACAGCCAATATCCCGTCTGATGCAGCCATCGTGCTGGGGGCTGCTGTATGGGAAGGGAAGCCATCGCCTGTTTTTCAGGGACGCATTGATCATGCGCTATGGCTGTATGACCGGCAGTACGTAGACAAGCTGATATTTACAGGGGGACGCAGTTCGGAGGATGAACTTGCCGAATCGGATGTTGCCAGGCAGTATGCCATCGAGCATGGTGTTCCGGAGAGTGACATCCTTGTCGAGACGGCTTCGACGATCACGGAGCAGAATCTGCACTTTGCCAATAAGGTAGGAGATTCAGCAGGACTGTCCTCTTACCTCATTGTAAGTGACCCGCTGCATATGAAGCGGGCGATGATGATGGCGGAAGATATGGGATTGGAAGCCAATCCTTCGCCCGCAGCCCGGAGCGCGTATCAGAGCCTGAGAAGCAAAGTTCCTTTTCTAATCAGAGAAGTCTTTTATTACATCGGTTATCAACTGGCATCACCATTCCGATAATATGTATGCGTTATAAAGCCGGTAAATGGATCGTAAAGGTTGTCCCATGATTGGGTATGCTCTCTACATTCATCGTACCGCCATGATTATGAATAATGTTCTTGGTAATCATCAGTCCGAGTCCCGTCCCGGTGTCTTTGGTCGTAACAAAGGGCTGTCCCAGGGATTGGATTTGTTCCTGCGTCATGCCAATCCCTTCGTCCTGCACGATGATTCGAACCTCTTGAGCGTTGTGCAAAATGTCCAAGGTAATGGTTCCCCCTTGATTCATCGCTTCCATGGCATTTTTCAGCAGATTGATGAACACTTGCTTGAGCTGGTTTACTTCACCCTGAACGAAGACCGGTGCCATCGGATAATGAGGGATGATCTCGATATTTTTGAGGGCTGCTTGAACCTTCATAAGGGTAATGATCTGTTCCATAATGGCAAACACGTCGATGGGTCCGCTGACATGAACGCTCTGCGGTTTCGAGAGCACCAGGAGTTCATTGACAATGAGTTCGATGCGTTTGAGCTCCGATTCAATGATTTCAAAATAGAGCTCGTTGCTTCGTTCCGCAGATCGCAGCAATTTTACGAATCCGTTAATCGAAGTTAAGGGATTCCGAATTTCATGGGCAATGCCGGCGGCCAACTGGCCGGCGGTGGTCAGCTTCTCGGATTGCATCACGCGATCTTCTTCCATCTGCTGCTCTGTGATGTCCTTGAAGATTCCGACCGCCGCTTTTTCGCCTTCATAATTTATGATCAACGTGAATCCCGTGACCATTTTCTCCTGCCCGTCCAGACAGCGTATCAGATAATCGACGCTTCCGATCTCTCCGCTCTCGGCATATTTTGCCCTGCGTTTCATCAGTTTGTTATGGTGCGATGCGTCGACTACCACGTCGGTTGAAATCCCGAGGACGTCACGGGGATGCGCAGCATTAACAAGTCTGAGCGCGGCAGGATTAACATAGTGGACAATGCCTTTTTTTGTTATGAGTACGGATAAGGGGAGTCCTTCCAACAGCTGCAAAAACGAATTTTCCTTCTCGTTTAGCTTCTGTTCCTTCAGCTCCAGCTGCTTCATAAGTTGTCTCAGCAAGGTTCGATCTTCAAACTGTACCAAGCAGCCACGGAAATTCTGCGCCAGCTCCTCCTTAACGCTGATACGTACACTGAGGTATACTTCACGATCGGATGGATGGTGGTAAACATATTCAAACTGGGTTATGGATTGCTGTTGATCTTGAGTGGCTCTTGCGTTCCAAACCACTTGATTCAATAAGGCGCGAATGCTGCTATCTTCTTGTGGCGCCCCGGCAGTTAACTCCTGCTGTGAATATCCCAATAGATCACTTAGTGCCGAATTGACCTTAAGAATCGAACCATCAAGCGATATCATTGCCATTCCGATTACGGCTTGTTCAAAGGCAAAATCATGATTGGGGTTGGAATAGGGCAGCACAGCAAGTCTCCTTTCAAATATCTGACAGGAATGAATTTATCCATATTATATGTTGGACCCTATCATTCATCAATCCTTTAAAGCGATAGATCAATAACGAAATTTCTCGTTTTGGCGATAAATCCACCCTAAGAAGTGGCTTTCGCAATCGCTGAAGGATGCCATCGATATGCTGAAGTCTAAATCCTAATGTCGCCTTACGGTGATATTGCAATTAACGGGAAGATTAAGTATGATTTAAATAACAATGTATAGGTTTATGTGTAACTGGCGTAGCATGGGGGACCATGAGGGAGCACATAGATGACGACGGCCGTACGCCTGGGCAGAGGTAAGGGAAGCTTATTTCCCTTACCTCTTTATTATTTTCTGCTTTTTTATAAGTCTCTGAAACTACGAAAAGGGGATCAAACAACGATGTTAAAAACGAAGAAAATACTGCTGCTAGGATCGGGAGAACTGGGAAAAGAAGTCGTGATTGAGGCGCAGAGACTGGGTGTTGAAACCGTAGCGGTCGATCGTTATGCCGACGCTCCTGCCATGCAGGTTGCCGATCACAGCCATGTCATCGACATGCTGGATGGGGAGAAATTACGCGCAATCATCGAGCTGGAGAAGCCGGACCTGATCGTACCCGAAATCGAGGCGCTGGCTACTTCGGAGCTGATTAGGCTGGAGGAAGAGGGGTACCGGGTTATTCCTACTGCCAGAGCTGCGAAGCTTACGATGGATCGTGAAGGGATTCGCCGGTTAGCTTCCGAAGAATTGGGGCTGCCTACTGCGGACTATCGATTTGCCGATACTTATGAGGAGTTTAAACGGGCTGTTCTGGACATGGGTTTTCCGTGCGTAATTAAACCGCTGATGAGTTCCTCAGGCAAAGGCCAGAGTGTATGCCGCTGCGAAGGGGATATCGAGTCCTGCTGGAACATCGCGATGGAAGGCGGCCGCGTGCAGAACGGCAGAGTGATCATTGAGGAATTCATTACGTTCCAGTCAGAGATCACGCTTCTGACCGTTCGCTCCGTTAATGGAACAAGCTTCTGTGCGCCAATCGGTCATATTCAGGAGAGCGGGGACTATATCGAATCCTGGCAGCCGCACAACATGTCCGATGAGCAAATGGAGGAAGCTAAATATATTGCAAGGACGATTACCGACGAGCTTGGCGGATATGGATTGTTTGGTGTTGAATTGTTCCTTGCTGCGGATAAAGTGTATTTTAGCGAGGTGTCTCCGCGACCGCATGATACCGGCTTGGTTACCCTGGTAACGCAAAATTTATCTGAGTTCGCGCTTCACGTCCGTGCCATTCTTGGTTTTCCAATCCCGGAGATCGAATTAATAACGCCGGGAGCCAGCCGTCCGCTGAAAGCTGCGCGAGAGCTGGAGAACTACACAATTACCGGTGCCGAGCAAGCACTGGCTGTTCCGAATACGCAGCTGCGCATTTTTGGGAAACCGGTGACCAAGGTTGGAAGACGGGTCGCAGTTGCGTTGTCAACCGCCGGCACAGTAGAGGAAGCGCGTTCGCGTGCGAAGCAGGCTTTGGATGAGCTTGTTATTGAAGAAGCTTAATCATTACCGATTCTTAGGGTGGTGCATCCATAATCTCATGAAAAAAGATCAACCGATTTACCGGTTGATCTTTTTTTTATTGAAATGATTTCGCGGATCAAAATCCGGTATGAGCCGTTCTGACCATAGTGACTTAGTTTTGTTAGTGGTTTTGATGATAAATATGCAGAAATTTATGTTCTTTCATGATAAGATACACAAGAATACAAACGACCCTCACCCATTATAATGTTTTCAAAGTGCTGCTCTATAGGCTTTACGTTATATTATCTAATAAAAATATAGAGGAACGTTTAGTGACGGCATAGGAGAATCTACATGAGAGACATGACGCAAGGAAGTCCGATCAAGCTGATCATCATGTTTACGATCCCGCTTTTGATCGGAAATATTTTTCAACAATTTTATAATATGGCGGATACCCTGATCGTTGGGCGCACCATTGGTGTGAACGCACTAGCGGCCGTTGGCTCGACCGGCAGTATTTTGTTTTTTGTTATTGGCTTTGCCCAAGGCTTGACGGCAGGTTTATCCATCATAACGGCGCAGCGTTTTGGCGCCAAGGACATCGCGGGCGTTCGCAAAAGCGTGGGAACGAGTATATGGATTAGCCTTGTATTCACGGTTTTTCTGACCATTGTGAGTGTCATATTCACGAGGCCTGTCCTCGTCATGATGAACACGCCGGCAGAAATCTTGGATGATGCTTATTCGTACTTAATCGTGATTAATTGGGGTGTTGGGGCAGCCGTCCTGTTCAACCTGCTGGCGAACCTGCTCAGAGCGCTTGGGGACAGCCGGACACCGCTTCTATTCTTGGTGGTCGCAAGCATTCTGAATATCGTACTCGATCTGTTATTTATTCTCGTATTTAAGATGGGAGTAGCCGGAGCAGGGCTTGCCACGGTGGTATCGCAGCTGTTCTCCTGCCTGCTCTGCTTGTTATACATTCATAAAAAAGTTCCGCTTCTGCAATTCAAGAATGCTGATTGGTCCATCGATTGGACGTTTATACGCCGGCATATGTGGGTCGGTTTCCCGATGGGCTTCCAAGCCTCCATCATTGCAATCGGTGCCATCATTCTTCAGATTACGCTTAACGGTCTTGGGGCAACAGCCGTAGCCGCATATACTGCTGCTCAGAAGATTGACATGCTCGCTACGCAGCCCATGAGTTCCTTTGGCATTACGATGGCGACTTTTGCGGCCCAGAACTTCGGTGCGAATCGCATAGACCGAATCAAGCTTGGAGTTAAACAATGTATATGGGTCTCGGGATCTTTCAGCATCGCCGTGGGGTTGCTGGTTATATTCGCGGGTCCTGCAGCCGTCAGCCTCTTTGTCGGTCAAGGACAGGAAGAATTGCTGTCCCTTAGCAGGCTGTATTTCTTATCGAACGGAAGCACCTATTTGCTTCTGTCGCTGTTGTTCATCTACCGCTTCACGCTGCAGGGACTGGGACAGAGCTTTATCCCAACCGTAGCCGGCATCATGGAACTGATTATGCGGGTATTGGCTGCCATCTTCCTGACCGCGCAGATCGGGTTCCTCGGCGCAAGCCTGGCGAACCCGCTGGCTTGGCTCGGAGCCGTCATCCCGCTCGGCATTGCCTACTACCTGAGCATTAAAAGGCTAGGCACGCCTGCTAATCCCGTCTCCATACCGGCCCAGGCGTAAGGATTTTATACAATCGAGTTCAGAACGAATCATGACTTAACGAACAGAAATCACTCTGTTGTTCAAGAGCCATGTATTCGTTCTTTTTTTTGCCTCAAAACAGCGTGTAAATGATGCATTCCAAATTTGGATGGGCCGCGGTAAGATCACATTAGATTCTTTTAACTAATTTGACAGATTAGAACAGGAGGGGTTGCCTTGTACAAAGTGCTGTTAGTGGACGATGAAGCCGACGTAAGAGAGGGACTCGTGCAGGAAATCCAGTGGGAAGCCTGCGGATTCACGATCGAGGGAACGGCGGAGAACGGGAGAGAGGCTGTGGAGCTTGCGGAGCGATTGGAGCCGGATGTTGTCATTACCGATATCAGTATGCCGTTTCAGGATGGGCTCCAGCTGGCCTCATGGCTCAGAGAGTTTCAGCCGCTGTGCAAAATCGTGATCTTAACCGGATACGATGAATTTGATTATGCCCGTCAAGCGATTACGCTTAGCGTGGACGAGTATTTGCTTAAACCTTTCTCAGCCGAAAGCTTTATGGAGCTATTGAGGAAGATCAAGGGCAAGATCGATTTGGAGGTTGCAGAGCGCGAGGATGTGCGCCAGTTGAAGGAGCATTACCGCACGAGCCTGCCATTGCTGCGGGAATCGTTTCTTTCGTCGCTGCTCACCCGGAAATTACCCCGCTCGATTATTGAGGAGAAGATTCGAAATTACGAATTATCATTGAATGGAGGTTGTTACCTTGCTGCGGTTATGGCCTTATATCCCGCTTCTGTTGATAAGGAGCAAACGTCCTCAGCCTCCCTACGCCATTCTGGAGACTTGGATTTAATGCTGCATGCCATGCTGAACATCGCTAAGGAGCTTCTGGATCCCTCATCTCTTGTAAGCGCATTCATATATCAGGACAGCATTGTGCTGCTGATTGCGAATGATGAGAGGGAGGAAGAAGCGTGGTTTAGCGAGCTGCAGGTGACACTTGACCGTTTATTAAAAAGCATTCTTCATTATTTGAAGCTGCCGGTTACGATTGGCGTGGGCTCACAGGTGGGGAATCTAACAGACCTGAAGCTTTCATATCAGGGTGCGCTGCTGGCGCTCGACTACCGATTGATTCTGGGTGCCGAGAAAGTCATTTTCATCGATGATGTCGAGCGTCCGAGACCGGAGGGGGTTCGTCTGGATGAATTAAAGGAGCAAGCGCTGATCCGCAGTCTAAAGCTCGGAACCGAAGAGGAATTGACCGAAGTCATTTCGCATATATTCGATGAACTCATTGGCGCCTCATGTACCATTCAGGACGTTCAGGTATACCTTCTGGAGGTTGTAACGGCCGTCTTGCGATCGGCCAAAGAATCCGGGGTTGAGATCGAGGCGTTGTTCGGTTCAGGATTTCAGCTGCATGCGGAGATTTTTAAGTTTTCCGGATTACAGGAGGCTAAAGCCTGGCTGCAGGACATTAGTTTGACCATACGAAAGCATATTGCCAGCTCCAGGCAGCATGCGTACAAAGACATTGTGGAGAAGGCACTCCAATATACACGGGAGCATTACATTGATTCGGAATTATCTCTGCAGAAGCTGTGCATGCAGCTTCATATTAGTACAGGCTATTTTAGCGCTGTGTTTAAAAGAGAAGTCAAAATGACCTACATGCAGTATTTGATGCAGCTTCGGATGGAAACGGCTAAGGAGCTTCTTCGATCATCGGATCTTAGAGCTTTCGAAATCGCGGAGCGTGTCGGATTTGCCGATCCGAATTATTTCAGCTTCTGCTTCAAGAAGTTGGTCGGCATCTCGCCCAAGGAATACCGGACACAAGCGAGGGGGTAGATCTGGTGAAAATCGCGTATGCCAAGCGGAACTCGATTAAACCAACCATTCAGCGATGGATTAGGCGATTTCGCGCACACAGCATTCAATCGATCATCATGTTGTCCTTCTCGGCATTTATTTTGCTGATCGTGATCGTGGTAGCCGTTCTGTTGTTCAATAAATTCTCCCGATCGGCGGAGCAAAGCGTGTTTCTGAATGCCCAGCAAATCGTGGATCAAGTAAGCTATAATCTCGAGGATTATGTGGATGGGATGGCACAGCTGTATCGGGCCATTGAGGAAAACATGCTAGCGGACGGGCAATGGGACGATGAGCAGGTTACTCAACAGCTGAACACCATCATGCGAAGCCGGGATGACATCGTCTCCATCGCATTATTTAATGAACAGGGCGATATGCTGAGGAACCATCCGGCTATGCCGGTTAAGGCCAGCGCGCGGGTGACGGAACAAAGCTGGTTTCACTCGGCCATGAGAGTCTCCAACCATCTGAGCTTCTCACTGCCGCATGTGCAGAATTTGTACGACCATACATTTAAATGGGTTGTCACGATGAGCAAAGGAATTACGGTTGTTCATAACGGGGAGCCAACATATGTCATTCTGCTGGTAGATATCAACTTCAAGAAAATCGATGAGCTAAGCAGCCGCATTAGCTTGGGTAAGCGGGGGTATGCGTACATCATCGATGAAGGAGCGGGAAACATCGTGTATCATCCCCAGCAGCAATTAATTTACATGGGGCTTCGGAATGAGAGTGTTGAGCGGTCACTTACTTCCACTGACAGCTACATTGATGAATCGGATGGAGTCAAGCGGCTGAACACGGTGAAATCAGTCGTTAATATAGGATGGAAAATCGTTGGGGTTTCCTATTTGGATGAAATCATGACCACAAGAGAAGAGGTCAATCGTTATCTGGTTCAGGTCGTCGCGATGGTTCTGGTGCTTGCCATCGTAGTTTCCCTGATTCTCTCGGCTATGCTGACCCGCCCCATCCGCCGGATGGGCAGAACGATGAAGGCGGTGGAACGTGGCGATTTCAATGTGGAGCTCCCGATGCAGGGGCCACTGGAAGTGGTACAGCTGTCCAGCCGGTTCAATCTGATGCTGGATAAGATCAGGCAGCTCATGAAACAGATTGTGAAAGAGCAGGAATCGAAGCGCAGATACGAGCTGGAAGCCTTGCAGGCTCAGATCAACCCGCATTTTTTATATAACACCTTGAATTCGGTTGTCCGCATGGTGGGCATGAGCAAGAAGGAGGAAGTCATTACGATGATCACTTCCTTGTCGAAGCTGTTTCGTTTGAGCTTGAGCAAAGGGAAGACCTCCATAAGCGTCCGTGAGGAGCTGGAACATGCAAGGCATTATTTGACCATCCAACAGATGAGATATAAACAGAAATTCGATTTTATGATCGAAGCGGATGAGGCAGCGCAGTCTTGCTACACGCTAAAGCTTGTGCTTCAGCCCTTAATCGAGAATGCCATAGTACATGGCATTGAATATATGGTGGATCAAGGACATATTCACATAACGGCTGCTATACAAGGCGATCTATTGGAGATGACGGTTAGGGACAATGGAGTCGGAATGTCTCCCGAGATGCTTGAAAGGATATTAGAGGTTGAAGCGCTGCGACAACATCCGGCTCCATTTATCAATACGGCAGGCTCCGGCGTGGCCGTTCGAAATGTTCATGACCGGATCCAATTATATTATGGGCATCGTTACGGTCTGGAATATGAGAGCGAGCTTGAAGAGGGTACTACCGTTCGCATACGGATACCGATTATTCACGAGCCAGGGGAGGAGCGGGAGCATGATTAGCATGCAGCGTGTGTTATGGATACCGGTTGTACAGAAAGGCCGTCTTGTTGTACTCATTCTATCCTTGATCTTCTTAACATCGTGTTCATCAGGCGCAACCATAGATGAGAATGAGCCCAAACTCCGGCACATTGCACTTGTGGCTCCCATACACGCCGAAGAGCAGGGGGATGCCATCCGATTAGGCGCCGAGGCGGCTGCCAAGGTATACGGAATGGTGCTTGATTATATCCCGCTGGAGCCTAGTGACGATGAAGCGGAGCAGCTGCAAGCTGCATTGAAGGTACTGGAGAAAGGTTCCTCCGCGATTCTGATCGATCCGGCATCCGAAGCCGTACTGTTGAAATTAGGTGATCATGCATCAGCAGCTGATGTCCCCATCATTGCTTTGAATGATGAGCGAATGACCACAGGTGTCCTGTCCGCCATCGCAATCCATAATGAGGCGGCCGGACGCAAGGCGGGTGAACAGCTGGCCGACTTACTTGGCGATCGGGGGGTTGTCGCCATACTTCGATCCGACAGGGAGGATCCCGACCTCATTGCCCGCGAAGAGGGAGCCAAAAGCGTATTGTCGGGAATTAGCGGGATTCAGATAGCGGACGGGGCAGCATGCGGCAAACGTGAAGATGCATGCTGGCAGGCGGCCAAGCAGCTGCTGGACCGGGAATCGGTTGACGGGATACTGGCACTCGATATTCAGGCCTCCTTGGGAGCGGCAAAAGAAGTCGCAAGACGGAACGTTCAGGGGAAGATCAAGATTGTCACCTTTGGAAGCGACCTGGAGCAGCTTCAGCTTCTGCAGGATGGCATCCTTCATAAACTCATTGTGCAGAACGGGTTCAGCACGGGGTATCTGGGAGTAGAACAGGCTGTAAAGGTATTGGATGGTTCGAAATATGACAAGCCGATTGTGCTTGAGACCAAGGTGATTGATGCGGACAACATGTTCTGGATGGATAATCAGAAGGTCCTGTTTCCATTTGTGAAGTAAAGAAATCGCGAAACTTAGAGGCAAAGTGATGAGAATTTTGCTAGAAAGCATGAGGATTTTGAATTCGAATGTCAGGAGCATTGCGGCATAATGGCGGTAGACAGTGCGATATGGCGCAGGAACGCCGTATCCGTCACTGAAAATTCGAATGAAACAGGGAGGTCAACCCAGGTGAAGAAAAAATGGCTGTTAATCCTTATAGCCGGCATGATGCTGACCACGGCGGCATGCAATAACGGCGGGAGCAGTTCAACCGGCAGCGAAAGCAAGCAAGATGAGGCGGCAGGCGGCAGCACACCTCAAGTCGGGGTGGCAATTTACAAGTTCGACGACACGTTCATGACAGGCGTTCGGAACGCGATGTCCGATGCAGCGAATGGCGTAGCCAAACTGGATATCGTGGATAGCCAAAATGCGCAGCCAACCCAAAATGAGAAAATCGATCTGTTTATTTCGAAGAAATACAGCTCCATGATCATCAACCCGGTGGATCGGACGGCCGCCGGCGTCATTATCGATAAGGCAAAAATTGCGAATACGCCAGTGGTATTCTTGAACCGGGAGCCGATCGCGGAAGACATGAACAAGTGGGATAAGGTGTATTACGTAGGGGCAAAAGCGGAGGAATCCGGAACGATTTCGGGTCAGCTTATCGTCGATTATTGGAAGGCCAATCCCAAGGCGGACAAGAACGGGGATGGCAAGCTGCAGTATGTATTGCTGCAGGGTGAGCCGGGGCATCAGGATGCCGAGCTGAGGACCAAATTCTCCGTTCAGGCGATTCAAGATGCCGGGATCGAAGTCGAAGCGCTTGCGGTGGATACCGCCATGTGGGACCGCGTGAAGGGACAGGAAAAGATGCAAGCCTTCCTTGCATCCCATGGCGACAAGATTGAAGCGGTTCTGGCCAACAATGACGATATGGCGCTCGGTGCTATTGAAGCATTGAAAGCGGCGGGTTACTTCAGCGGCGACAAGTATATGCCGGTCGTGGGCGTAGATGCGACAGCTCCGGCCATTCAGGCGCTGGAAGACGGCACGCTTCTCGGCACCGTGCTTAATGACGCCAAGAGCCAGGGTAAAGCTTCCGTTGCGATTGCCGCAGCGCTATCCAAAGGAGAAACGCCGAACAAGGACAACACCGGATTTGATATTACCGACGGCAAATACGTATGGATCGCTTACAAAAAAATAACGAAGGACAATATCGCCGACGCGAAATAATAGCAGGGTTATGGGAAGGGGCAGCAGCTATTCGTAGCGTTGTCCCTTTATATTGGGCTCTTTTCACCCGGCCTGCGAAGGAGGTATTCAAGGTGGCGGAATCGTATGTGCTGGAGATGCGGAATATATCGAAGGCGTTTCCAGGCGTTCAGGCATTAAGCGACGTAACGTTCAAGGTGAGACCCGGAACCGTGCATGCGCTCATGGGGGAGAACGGGGCAGGTAAATCAACGCTGATGAAATGTTTATTCGGCATCTACAAGCCTGATGAAGGCGACATTTATTTAAACGGCAGCAAGGTAACCATCAACAGCTCCAGGGACGCATTGAATCACGGAATATCCATGATTCATCAGGAGCTTCATCCCGTGCCGCACCGCAACGTGATGGAGAATATATGGCTGGGAAGATTTCCGATGACGGGTTTCTGGCCTTTGAAATTCGTGAACGAGAAACAGATGGCAGAAGATACGCTCCGCCTGTTCCGCGAGCTCGATATCGATATTGATCCCAGGGCAAGAACAGGAGCGCTGTCTGTATCCAAGATCCAATCGCTTGAGATTGCCAAAGCGGTATCTCATCACTCCAAGGTGATTGTAATGGACGAACCGACCTCATCGCTCACCGGGAATGAGGTGGAGCATCTGTTCGGCATCATGAACAGGCTGCGTTCGCAAGGGGTGTCGATCGTCTACATCTCGCACAAAATGGAAGAAATCCTGCGCATATCCGATGACGTGACGATCATGCGCGATGGTAAATATGTGGGGACTTGGCAAGCCGGCGAACTGACAACCGATTTGATTATCACCCGCATGGTGGGACGGGATTTGACGGAGCGCTATCCGGAACGGGCGAACGTTCCCGGCGAAACCCGGATGCAGGTCCACCAATTAAGCTCCACGAATCCGAAATCATTTCAGAATGTATCCTTCGAGCTAAGGCGGGGGGAGATATTGGGCATCGGCGGCCTTGTCGGCGCACAGCGAACGGAATTGGTTGAAGCCATATTCGGACTTCGTCCGGTGGCTTCCGGAACTATATCGATCAACGGGAAGCCGGTAAAGATCAAATCACCATCGGACGCCAAGAAAAATAACATGGCGCTGCTGACGGAAGAGCGCAGAGTTACCGGCATATTCCCGGTGCTCTCGGTCTATGAGAATACCGTCATTGCCAATCTTCGCAGGTATCAGAAATGGGCGTTTCTGTTAAATGAACGCAGAGGAATCCAGGATGCGCGAATGAACGTGGAGCAGCTTAGAACTAAAACACCCTCGGTCCATACCCAGATACGGAATCTGTCGGGCGGGAACCAGCAGAAGGTGCTGCTGGCAAGATGGCTTCTGACCGAGCCTGAGATCCTTCTGCTGGATGAGCCGACCCGTGGCATTGATGTCGGCGCGAAGTTCGAGATTTATTCCATCATTACGCAGCTAGCCAAGCAAGGAAAGAGCATTATTATGATTTCCTCCGAAATGCCAGAACTGCTCGGAATGTCCGACCGAATCATTGTGATGAGTGAAGGGCGGTTGACGGGAATTCTGGCAGGGCAGGAAGCAAGCGAAGAGGAAATCATGCGGCTTGCCGCACAGCAGCGGTCAGCCGATTCGGGAGGGGAAGTCGATGAATACGCAAACCATCGGTAAGGTTAAAGATTATTTGGCGCAGCGCGCCATATTCGTAGTATTAATATTGCTTGTTATCGGGATTGCCGTCGCAGATCCCAACTTTCTGGCCTTCTCCACGCTCCGGGATATTTTGCAGCAATCCTCCACCCGATTAATTATCGCGCTCGGCGCGGCGTTCATTCTGATCACCGGCGGGGTTGACCTCTCCGCAGGACGCGTTGTCGGATTAACGGCGGTCGTATCGGCTTCCATGCTGCAAACGGATGTATACGCAAATCGCTTCTTCCCGGACCTGCCTCAAGTATCGGTTGTATTGCCGATCCTTATCGGTATTGCAGCGGGACTTATCGTTGGGTTCATCAATGGTTTCATCGTAGCTAAACTGCATGTGCCGCCGTTCATAGCGACACTAGGTACGATGGTCGGCATATATGGCGTCAACTCCATCTATTTTGATATGGAGCCGAACCAATCCCAGCCGATTGGCGGCTTAAGACCGGACTTTACCGTGTGGGGCAGCGGCTACATCGACTTCGGGGGTGGATATTCTCTCCCTTTCATCGTCATTATCGCCGTCTTCGTTGCACTTATCTGCTGGGTCATATTCAACAAGACCCGTCTCGGCAAAAATATGTATGCGATCGGCGGCAACGTGCAAGCGGCGCATGTATCGGGGATCAATGTAGCCCGTAATCTGATAGCGATCTACGCTATTTCCGGTGCGTTGTACGGCATCGCCGGCGTACTGGAGGCTGCGAGAACCGGGGGCGCGACGAATAACTACGGCAATATGTATGAACTGGATGCGATTGCCGCATGCGTGGTTGGAGGGGTATCCACTGCAGGAGGCATCGGCACGGTGCCGGGCGTGATGGCTGGGGTTCTTATCTTCGGCGTCATCAATTACGGATTAACCTTTATCGGTGTCAGCCCATACTGGCAATTGATCATTAAAGGGCTTATTATCGTAGCAGCGGTCGCATTTGATATTCGCAAATACATGGCCAAAAAATAATAGCAAAAAAAGCCGCTGGAATATATCCTGCGGCTTTTGTAAAGATATCAGGAAGTATAAACTTCGAGGCTTGGGCCTTCCTGATATCGCAAGAAAAACATCCTCTAACCGCGATCTGTCGTCTGAGAAAGTACGTCGATAGACGTTTTTCTTTAGATATCAGAAAGTATAAACTTCGAGGCTTGGGCCTTCCTGATATCGCAAGAAAAACTTCCTCTAACCGCGGTCTGTCTTCCGAGAAAGTACGTCGATAGACGTTTTTCTTTAGATATCAGAAAGTATAAACTTCGAAGCACGGGCCTTCCTGATATCGCAAGAAAAACATCCTATAACCGCGGTCTGTCTTCTGAGAAAGTACGTCGATAGACGTTATTCTTATAATCATCCATTACAGGAGGTGCTGATTTGATGATGGATAAGATGGAATTAAATATCGGGGTTCTTGGCTGTGGCCCCATATCGCAGAATGGACATTTCGAGGCTTGCCGGAGAGCGCGCAATGCCAAGCTATATGCGATATGTGATGTCGCGGAGGATTTGCTGAGCCGCATGGCCGAAATCCACCAGCCAGCCAAGATCTACAGCGATTATGATAAAATGCTCGCCGATCCCGATGTGGAGGCTGTTATCATTGGCATCGCGGATCAATTTCATGTGGAAGCTGCCCTTAAAGCCATTGCAGCAGGCAAGCATGTCCTAGTGGAAAAGCCTCTGGGCGTCAGCGTCGAAGAGTGTGAGGAATTGCAGCAGAAGGCCGGGGCTACCGGATGTATCGTCCAAATCGGAAATATGAAGCGCTTTGATCCCGGCATCGCGTATGCCAAGCAGTTTATTGATCAAGAAATGGGTGAGATGCTGGCGCTGAAAGCATGGTACTGCGACTCAACCTACCGATATACGGTCACCGACAACGTGCAGCCGATGGTGCAGCTTAGTCCGAATGCTTTAAGGCCAGAAGGTAATCCGAAGCTGGATAAGCTGCGTTACTTCATGCTGACGCATGGCAGTCATCTGGTGGATACGGCTCGTTTTTTAGGCGGTGAAATGGAAAGCGTTACGGCGTGGAACACGCAGAAGTTCGGAGCGTACAACTGGTTTGTCACGGTGCAGTATGCCTCGGGCGCTGTAGGACATCTGGATCTTACGGTTGCCGTGCGGATGGACTGGCATGAGGGCTTTCAGATCTACGGCGAACACGGAAGCGTTATTGGCAAGACCTATAATCCTTGGCTTTTTAAGTCCAGCGACGTAGAAGTCTTCTCGGCACGGGATGGTTGTTATCATCGACCGCTCGGGGAAGATGCCCATTTCTTCAAGCTGCAGGTTGAAGGCTTTGCGGATACGGTTTTGAATCAGGTTGCCATGAGAGGGGCCAATCTGGAGGATGGAGTGGCTGCTATGCGTGCCATGGCGGCGATTGCACGATCGGTGGAAAGCGGGGATACGGTGAGGCTGGCTGACGTAACGGGAGGTGTATGAAGCATGAGACTTGGCATTTTCTCCAAGACGTTTGAGAGGCCGACACTGGAGGGGAATTTGGACGCAGTGAAAGCAACCGGGCTGAGTGTCATTCAATTCAATCTTTCCTGCGCGGGTCTCCCATCACTGCCGCACGAGATCGATCTGGAAACCGCGGTGTATATAAGAGAAGAATGTGAGAAACGGCATCTACATATAGCCGCAGTATCCGGAACCTTCAATATGATTCACCCGGACCGTCAGAGATTGCGGGATGATATCCGACGATTTCGCCACTTGGCAGCCATGTGCCATTCGATGGGAACGTCGGTCATTACCCTGTGTACCGGCACAAGGGATAAGGACAATATGTGGAGGGCACATCCGGACAACAATTCACCGGAAGCATGGGATGACCTGCTTACGACCATGCGTGAATTAGTGAATATCGCAGTCGAGTACGAGCTGGAGCTGGCTGTCGAACCTGAGCCCGCCAATGTGATCAGCGATGCGGTCAAAGCCAGAAGGCTGCTGGATACGATGGATTCCCCCCGGTTAAAGATAGTTATGGACGCAGCGAATTTGTTCCACCCGAACGAAGGGATGCCTTTAACAGAGGTAATTGAACAAGCGCTGTTGCTGCTCAGTGAACATGTCATTATAGCCCATGCCAAAGATTATTCGACTATTGAAGGATTACAGTATAGGGCAGCCGGAACCGGTGAACTGGACTACGAAGCATACATGAAGCTCCTGCACGCTTCCCATTTCAGTGGACCGCTGATTCTTCATGGCTTGCATGAACGTGAAGTGCCGCAAAGCATCTCTTATTTGAAGTCCCAAATCGAAGCGGCCAAGTTATGACGAGCTTCAGAGCTATAGACAACAGCTGCACCTATGAATGTCATGGGCTAGGGGCTTCTTGGTTCATCCTCATCGAATCTTCATAAGTTTCAGTTACAATAGGGTCTTATGTTAAAGTTGACTTGTACGGATGAAGGATACCATAAGGAGAAACCGGAATGAAGACCATATTAATCGTGGATGATGAACCGAATATTCGAGAAGTTCTTGTATCCTACCTGAACAAAGAACATTATCTGACGCTGGAAGCGGCCAACGGTGCCGAAGCGTTCGATTTCCTGCGAGAGCAATCCGTGGATCTTGTCATATTGGACCTCATGCTCCCGGATATGGATGGCGAGCGGATATGCCAGGAGATTCGAACGTTCAGCCCGGTACCCATTATCATGTTAACGGCAAAGGTGGCCCAGAGCAGCCGGATTGGCGGGTTTGCCATCGGAGCCGATGATTATATCGTGAAGCCGTTCGACCCTCGGGAAGTTGTAGCAAGAGTCAAGGCCGTTCTGAGACGAGGAGATGACAGTAAGCTCTTGGCGGACGTAATTGTGTATCACCAAGGCGCGCTGGCCATTCATTCGATGAAACACGAAGTTACCTGCCATGGACAGGTTGTAAACTTGACGCCAAGCGAATACAAATTGCTGCTTCTGTTGGCCAAGTACCCCCAGCGCAATTTCTCGCGCGAAGAACTGGTTGATCGCGTGTTAGGCTATGACTTTATCGGCGACATCCGAATTATTGATCAGCATATCAAGAATCTGAGGCAAAAGATTGAATCCGACCCTAGGCAGCCTCAATATATCATCACCGTTTACGGATTCGGATACCGCTTTGGAGGTGATAGGGTTTGAAGCATCGGCTGGACCTGAGGCTTGCCGCTATCATCATCAGTATCACGGCAGGGATATTGATCATGTTTACCGTGATCAATATTGTGACCAACCATTATCATATCGCCATGTTCCAGCAGCAATCATCCGTGCATGATGGAATGGCTGAGCTGAATTATCATTTGGAGCAAGCGCAGATGCAATCCATCATATTGACATGTCTCCTATCGATTGCCATTGCTTCCGTGAGCGGCATATACATTGCGAAGAGAATATCGGCTCCCCTCGTCCAGATGAAACGAGCGGCTGAGATGATGACGCGGGGGAATTGGGACATCCGTGTGACAACCAAAGGGTACGATGAAATCGCGGGACTTGGTTCTTCGCTGAACGAGCTGGCTGTACAGTTACAGAAGCAGGAGCTGCTGCGCAGGAATATGACCCAAGATATCGCACATGAATTGCGAACGCCGTTAACCACATTAAAGAGTCACACCCGTGCACTTGAGGATGGGATCTGGGAGCCGACCGCAGATCGGTTTCAAACGTGCCTTGAAGAGATTGATCGATTGATTCAGCTTGTAACGGAGCTCGAAGATCTGCATGACATGGAATCACCCGAGTTTCAGCTATCCCGATCCAAGCAGGATCTTGGCTATATTATGGAGAGGGCCATCACCTTGGCGACTGCAATGTATTATGAAAAAAAGGTGGACCTGCAATATGTCGGCGGTTCGCCGATTCTAGCCAAGGTGGATGCCGACCGAATGCTCCAGGTTCTGATCAACATGTTAAGCAATGCCTTGCACTACACGCCAGCTGGAGGAACGGTACAAGCCGAGCTCGTGGACGAAGGGGCACATGCCCTGATTCGAATACAGGATTCAGGTCAGGGGATCTCTTCCTCCGATCTGCCGTATATTTTCGAAAGGCTGTATCGGGGCGATAAATCAAGGAATCGGTCAAGTGGCGGGAGCGGTATGGGGCTTGCTATCGTCAAGCAGCTGGTAACTGCACATGGCGGTCAGGTATGGGCTGAGAGCGGAGGGAAGCATGCGGGTGGCAGCTGCTTCTATATCCGGATACCTAAAGAAGAGTAGATGGATGACACGCAAAAAACCGGATCAGAAGATCCGGTTTTTCCATCCCATTAACTTGGCAGCGGACTCAACATAATAGTAATCTCCATAGATCAGCGAAACGTTTATATTTTGTCCGGCAGGCAGATGTCCCGTGGCTTCCTTCAGTATGCCTTCATAAGCGGGGTCATCCCATTCGGCGTAATGGGCCGTTAAGGAGTTGATGATACGCAAGGCACTTTCACGGTACAGAGTTCTTTCGGTTATAGGCACCAGGTCCGCGAGTTCAAGTAGACCGGAAGCGGCGCAGGATGCTGCAGACGTATCCCGGGGCTCGGTAGTCTTTGGGGATGCTTCCGTCTCTTCATGAGCGGATGGTTCCATCTCCTTGCGCTCCGCACGGAAATCCCAGCGGGGTATGGAATCCTCCTCAAGAGAAGCTATGAAGAAATGGGCAACCCGCTTGGCGGCTTCAAGGTACTGAATATCGCGGGTATAGCGATAGGTGTTAGCCATGCCATGCAATGCCCAGGCCGCTCCCCGGCTCCAAGCAGATTCCGGACCATAGCCTTGTCCTCCCAACGCTTCGATAAATTCTCCCGTTAACGGATCAAATCGGCAGATGTGCCGAACGGAGCCGTCCGGTCTTATGAAAAACTCGGCAACCGTATTCGCTTGGGCTCTGGCGATATGAGCGAATCTCGGGTCACCACTCTCCTCGGAAGCCCAGAATAGGAGGGAGAGGTTCATGGTGGAGTCGATAATGGACCAGCCTTCATTCCCATGGTTCCATGAAGCGGGTTTCACCTGATTCCAAGCACGTATGAATCTCCCGACCGGGTTATACCTCCCTGCCAGCAGGGTAGCGGCCAACAATCCTCTCCGCCTGGCATCCGCATCGCCGGTCAGCTTATATTTGATGACGGCAGTAGGCAGAAATTGAAAGCCGACATCGTGATGGAAATTACTGTCCCCGATAAGCGCTTGTTCAAGCTGAATATCCCATTCCCAAGCCCACTCCTTATACTGCGGCTGTTTGGTCATCTCATACATGATCCAGAGCATTCCCGGCCAAAAACCGGAGGTCCACCAGTCGATCCGGGTGGAATCATAGATTCCGTTCTTTGTTGCATGAGGAACTTTGCCTTGAAGCTGCCCGGTCATTCGCGACAGTTTCTTTTCCAATTTCCCCCATAATAACGAATAGGGCGATATCGTTTCCTGTTGTTGTTCGTTCATCGCTAACCTCCCAAGACTGATGTCATCGTGTGGCTCATTGTCGCAACTGCTTTGATCCATTGTTCCATAGATTGCTGGGAAATTCTACATATACAGCTTAAGAACTATTGAAATAACAAGCCGATCTTAAAAAAACACAAGCGCCTCGAAGCACCTAAAAAAAACACAAGGGAACCGATCATGTTCCATTGCTGCCCGGCCCGCGAAACTTATAGGATAAGGATATTCATCACATCATCATTCCTAAGGAGGCGAAAGCCGTTGCCGCAAATTACGATTACAATGTATGAAGGACGCACGGATCAGCAGAAAGACGAAATCGTTGATGTTTTCACTAGGGAGTTGTCCCGGATCATTGATCGTGAGCCTGAATTTATCAGCATTCAGTTTGACGAAATTCCGATTGATGACAACGCACCGGCCAATTTGAGAAACAAGAGGTGATGACAGATGGCCGAGCCAAGCAAAGCAGCAGCAGTTAGCCCAAAGCTGGAGGGAAAGATCGATAATCGCAGAAGACTACTCGGATTCATGTGGAAATACAGAGCGCTGTACTTCATATCGCTGCCGGGACTGCTGTTCTTCGGATTATTCAAGTATGTTCCGTTAATGGGCTCTGTGATCGCATTTCAGAACTATAATCTGTTTGCAGGCGTGACGGGAAGTCCCTGGGTGGGCCTTGAGCACTTTCAACGAATGTTCCAGCACTATGATTTTTTGAAAATTCTGCGGAATACGCTTCTGCTGGGTACATATGACATTCTGTTTGCTTTTACTGCCCCCATCGTTTTGGCTTTATTACTCAATGAGGTGCGCCAGGTCGTTTACAAGAAAATTGTACAGACGATATTCTATGCGCCGCATTTTCTGTCATGGGTTATTGTAAGCGGTATCTTTGTGGGGATCCTGTCTCCATCGTCAGGGATCGTGAACGTTATGCTCGGCTGGTTCGGCATCGAGCCGATCTATTTCCTTGGCGAAGATTCCTACATTCGAACGGTATTGGTGGGCTCCGGATTATGGAGAGATGTCGGATGGGGGACCATCATTTATCTGGCGGCACTCGCAGGCATTAATCCTGACCTCTACGAAGCCTCCGAAATCGATGGAGCGGGGAGATGGCGCCAGACGCTCAGCATTACCCTGCCGGCGCTGCTTCCCGTGATAACGATCCTGTTCCTGCTCAAGATCGGGGACTTCATGGATTATGGGTTTGAACGCGTATTCGTATTTCAGAACCCACTCAACATTCAGTCCAGCGAAATCTTGGACACGTACATTTACAAAGCCGGTTTGCAGCAGCTCCAGTACAGCTATGCAACCGCTATCGGGGTGTTCAAATCCGTTGTCGGCTTGTTCCTGATTTCCATTGCAAACACCATCAGCAAGAAAGCGACCGGCGAGTCGCTGTATTAGAGGGGAGTGACAACCAACGTGAAATATGACAGTGCAGGCAGAAAACTGTTTCTTGTAGTGAACTATATCATCCTTACCTTTCTTGCACTCACCATGCTGCTCCCTTTTCTCAATGTCATTGCTCAGTCGTTTAGTAGTCCGGGTGCTATTGATCGCGGAGAAGTGATGTTCTGGCCGGTGGAGTTTACCTTTGCCTACTACCAGCATGTATTCAACGATATCTCCATCTGGAGAGCATTCGGGATCAGCGTCTATATTACGCTATTCGGAACCTTCATCAATCTGGCAGCAACCGCATCGCTCGCATATCCGCTCTCCAGGCCTGAATACGTGGGCAGAAAAACGATCATGATTATCATCCTGATGACCATGATTTTCACGGCACCGCTGATCCCGCAATTCATTCTGATGCGCGAGCTGAATCTCGTCAACACGCTATGGTCTTTGATGCTGCCATCGGCGATCAGCGCATTCAATCTGTTTGTGCTTCGAACCTTCTTCACCCAAATTCCGAGCGAATTGATCGATTCGTCCCGAATTGACGGGTGCAGCGAGGTCCGTACGCTATGGAGCATCGTGCTTCCGTTATCCAAACCGGCGCTGGCGACAGTAGGGATATTCTACTCCGTAACCAATTGGAACAAATACATGGACGCCCTCTACTATATCAATGATCGCGCCAAGTATCCGCTGCAGGTCAAATTAAGGGAGCTTCTGGTGAATGAGGGCCTGACCGATACGGGGAACCTTGCATTTGAGGCAAGTTCCCAGTCCGTACAAGGCATACAAATGGCGGTTATTCTGGTAGCCACAGTGCCCATCATTCTCTTGTATCCGTTTCTGCAGCGCTTATTCATTCATGGGATGATGATTGGATCGATCAAAGAGTAATCCTAAAAAAACGACAAACCGAGCCAAAGACATTCCTTGTTCCCGCCCAGACGGCTCTCTATACTGATATTAAGTTTGAAAGCGCTATTATGAGCGACTATATTAGCTTGAAAAGAGGGGTATTCATGAGAAAAAGTTGGACACGTATGCTTACGTCAGGTCTCGTACTGGCCCTGCTCGTTGGCTGTTCGGGCAATAATGGCGGAGGCGGGGGAGCCAATGCCGGCGGAGGTGACAGCAACGGGCAAGGCGGTAGTGAAGCAGGGCCAACGAAATTCTCCATTTCGATGCGGACGCTTAACGTATCCTACGTCGAGAAGAATCCGGATATCAACAAGGATAAGTACGTGCTGGAGCTAGAGAAAATGACGAACACGGATCTGGATATCCGCCTGATTCCGCATAACGAATATCAGGATAAAATGGTGCAAATGTTTGCGACAAACGACATTCCGGATGTGGTGCAGGGTACTGGCGGAATCAGCGGTCCCGAGCTGGCGGGTGCCGTGGAGAACGGAGTCTTTCTCCCGCTGAACGACCTCCTGCAGGAGCATGGGCAGGACCTGCTCAAGTTTATACCCGAGGAAGCCTGGAAGCGGATGACGGATTCCAAGACGGGTAATATCTACGGGATTCCCGAGATCTTGTCCAATCCGTCCAGACGAGCCACATGGATTCGGACCGACCTGCTGGAGAAAGTAGGCAAGGAGATCCCGACAACGGTGGAAGAGACGATGGATGTGCTGCGCGCCTTCAAAGAAGCCGGGGTGGAGCAACCTTATGCCGGACGCCAGAATTTCAAATACGCGGATACCTTCTTCGGTGCCTATGACGTGCTGGGTTACCTGAACCAATTCAAGGTGTTCCCGGACGGCAAAGTAAAGCCAACCTTCTTCGATGAAGAAAATATGAAGCAAGCTATTCAGATCTATAAGACGATGCATGAGGAAGGATTGATCAGCAAGGAATTCGCGACGATTGAAAGCGCGGACTTCAAATCCATCGTCACGAGGAGAATGTCCCGGACGCGACAGTAGCGTTGATTCCTTCGCCGGCAGGGCCTGACGGCAAAGGGGGATATGCTCATTACAATCCGGTCACGCGCTCCTTCTTCATCAATGCGAAGGCAAAGGATAAAGCCGAGGATATCGTGAAGTTCTTCAACTGGATGGTCAGCGAAGATGCGGAATTGTTCTTCAGCTTCGGCATTGAAGGCGAGGATTACCAGGTAACCGACGGCAAGCCGGTCTTCGAGGTTCCGACGGACGCGGCAGGTGCGGATAAGATGCGTTATCTGAACTACTGGCTGTGGCTGGTGCAGGATACAACCTATAACAAACGCGTATCCGAGTTGTCCGATTCCGGCAAAGAGCTGATTGATGCTTTTGATAACATGCTTTCGAACGAGGGTCGCCGCGGCATTGAATTCGATCCGCGACTGGAGGCGATGGTGAAATATCCGGAGCTGAATCCGAAGTCGGATGAACTGCCGCCGCTGATTCTGGAGCATGTGCTCCGCATGGTATACGGCAGGGAGCCTATTGATAACTACGGCAAGGTGCTCGAGGAGTATCTGTCCAAAGGGGGCAACGAGATTATTGAGGAGGCTACGAAACGATATAACGAGAAAGAAAACGCTTTCGAATAGGCAGAGCATGTTTTAGTATAGTGTTGAAGAATGACTCCTCTGCTTGCCTAAGCAGAGGAGTATCTTGCTAAAGCTAGACTACTCTCGCTGTCTTGAAAGGGGAATGGGTAATGTACCGCATTCTGGTCGTTGATGATGAACCTATGATAAGGATGGGCTTGGCGAAACTGATCACGCAGACGGATCCAGCCATGATTCAAGCGGCAACGGCCGGCAACGGCATGGAAGCACTGGAAGCGATCCAGACAACGCGACCGGATTTCATCTTTACGGATATTAAAATGCCCAAGATGGACGGCCTGGAGCTCAGCAAGCAGCTCTATGAAACATACGGCGATATCACGGTCGTTGTCATCTCCGGTTACGGTGATTTCGAATACGCCCAGAAATGCATGTCGTATGGAGTTAAGGAGTATCTGCTCAAGCCTGTGACCAAATCGGTGGTACATAACACCATGAATAAATTGATGGCGGATCGAAAGTCCATGCAAGAGAAGCAGCGGATCTATTTTCCGCTCTCCAAGCTGGAGGATTGGCTGGAGAAGCTGGAACTGGCCGTATGGCATTTACAAATGAACGATATCCAGCACAAGCTGCAAGAAATCGAGGATTACTGCAACGAGCGCAGGCTTGAATCGATTCAGCTTCAGGAACTGCTGGATGAACTGTATGCGAAACTGATCAAGCAGTTAAACGGCCGGGATGTGTATTCGTTCGAGCGTATGACAGGCATCACGGGGTCTGCGCCCGGAGGGAACCATCACTATTTCGAGAGATTTCGTCAAGCCGTGGATCAGACGGTGAAGCTCATACGCGACAAGCGGAAAGGAAATGCCAAAGAGCCTGTAGAAGAAGCGAAGGCTTATATCGAGCGTAACTTGTCCCGTGATCTCTCACTCGATGAGGTTGCCGATATGCTTGGGCTCAACCCGTCATATTTCAGCCAGCTGTTTAAACAGATGACGGATGAGACCTTTGTTCACTACCGAATCAAGAAAAGAATGGAGAAAGCGAAGAAGCTCCTCGCCCTTCCGCATTATAAAATTACGGATATTTCGTTCGAAGTAGGGTACGCGGATCATCCCCATTTTACAAAGACCTTCAAGAAGGTCACCGGTTACACCCCTTCCGAATATCGGGAGCTGTTGGGGATCGAATGATGCGCAAGAGCCTGTCTCGTCAAATCTTCTTGTACTTCTTTATTGTTATTTTGTTCTCGCTCTCAACGGTTGGCGTATTCTTCTATATCAAATCATCCGAAGCGATTGATGAACAGGTTGAGAAGTATATGACCACCGTCATCACGAACGCGGCAAGGCAAACGGATAACCAGCTGCAGATATTCGAGCGGATCAGCAGTACGATTTTGCTGCAGGATTCGGTCAAACGCTTTTTGGATATGGACCCAAGCGACAGCTATGAACATTACCGATTTACCAATCTTATCCGCAAGGATGTCTTTCAGAAGATCTTTATACAATATCCGACGCAGACTCACATGATGTATATACTCGGGTTTCATGGCAGAGCGATTTTTGATCAGAATCAGAGCTTCTCCGCCATGTCGATTGATCCGTCAGGCCGCCTTCGCGAACTCACGGAGAAGACGCCGGAGAACGGGGAGATTGTCATATTGAAGACCAGCTTGCTGGAGAAGGATCGGGACAATGTCATTACGGTAGCGCGCAAAATCCGGGGAATGAACTCGTACGACGTGAAAGGCGTGCTGGCGGTTGAGTTCAATGAAGACCAGCTGTCGAGTTTATGGAACGGCGTTGATCTTGGGGAGCAGGGCTTCTTCTTCATTCTGGATCGCGAAGGCGAAGTTGTCTATGCACCTGAGCACGTGGATATGGAAGAGATTACTTCGACCAACCTGCCGGATCGTATTATCGCCAAAGGCGATCATCGATTCATAGAACCGGTGCTTGGCGACAAAACGATGATCATTACGCGCCAGTCGGAGTATTCGGGCTGGAGCCTCGTCATTATGATGCCGCTGGATGAGCTTCGGGCACCGATTTCGGGTATCCGGTCCACTACGATTATCGTAGGCTTCGTTACACTGATCATTGCGCTCATTCTCGCCTATCGATTCGGCAAATCGATTGTAAATCCGATCCGCAATCTGAAGAACGGCATGAGGCAGACGGAGAAGGGGAACTGGACGCATATCACCGACGTGAAACCGCGGGAGGACGAGATCGGGGGTTTGATCCATAGCTACAATCTTATGGTCAGCCGTTTGTCCGATATGATCGAGCAGGTTTATGACACGGAGCTCCACAATCAGAAAACGCAGCTGGAGCTGCAGGACATCCAGCTGGAGCGCCAGCGGGCAGAGTTCCAGGCGCTCCAATTACAGATCAATCCGCATTTTCTGTACAACACGCTGGAAACGATCAATTGTTATGCGATCGTTCAGGATTCCGACGAGATCTCGGACATGGTGGAGGCGATGGCTTTCATGCTTCGATACTCCATCCAGACGAACCTGGAGGAGATCACCATTGCCAACGAGCTCAATCATGTGCGGCATTACATGATGATATTGAAGCATCGCATCGGGCGCGATTTCGAGATCGAGGTGGCGACGCCGCCCGAGCTCTTATTGGAGAAGATGGTCAGGCTCTCCTTGCAGCCGATTGTCGAGAATATTTTTCAGCATGCTTTTCCGGAAGGGATCGAAGTTTGGCATTACATTCGGATTGACACGAGAATAGAACAGGACAATTTGCTGGTTATTGTAGAGGACAACGGCGCAGGCATAGCGGACCATAAGCTTCTTAAGCTGCGTAAGAGGCTCGAGGAAAACCGTCTGGTGGACGATGAAGACGGAATGCATGTCCGGCGCAAGGGCGGAATCGGTATCGTTAATGTCCATCGGCGAATTCAGATGGTTTACGGCGAAGAGTATGGGATTACAGTTCATAGTTCGCCGGATCAAGGCACAAAAATCATCATGACAATGCCGCGAATGGAAAGAGTGCGTGATCAAGAAAGCAGACTGAAACAGCTGCAAACCTAATCAGGAGGGATTAATATGCATATTAACTTATCGGGTAACATCGCTTTAGTCACAGGTTCGAGTGGAGGGATCGGTCGTGCGGTAGCATTAAGGCTGGCAAGAAGCGGAGCCAAGGTCGCGCTGAACTATCTGAACAGCAAGGAAGCCGCCGAAGAAGCCGTGGCGGAGATTCGAAGTTTTGGCGGCGAGGCGTATGCATTTCGAGCAGACGTTACGCATGTGGAGCAGGCAGAGGCACTTGTAGCTGATGTGGAGAAGGCATTTGGCGGACCGGTTACGATCCTGGTTAATAATGCGGGGCATTTGGTTGAGCGTCTGGCGAATGCGGAAATGACCGAGGAGCTCTACAACAAGGTCATGGATGTGAATATGAAAAGCACGGTATTCATGAGCAAAGCCGTCATTCCGGGCATGAAAGCCGCCGGTCAAGGTCGCATTGTCAATATGACCTCTGTTGCGGCACATAACGGCGGCGGACCCGGCGCAAGCATTTATGCTGCCAGCAAAGCGGCCGTCCTGAGCTATACCAAGGGACTAGCGAAGGAGCTAGCTTCAAGCGGAATTAACGTGAATGCCGTATCGCCGGGCTTTATCGGACAGACGGCCTTTCACGCCACCTTTACCCCGGATGAAGCGCGAAAAGCAACGATCAAGGGCATTCCGCTGGGACGGGAGGGCACCCCTGACGATGTCGCCGGCTCCGTTCAGTTCCTCGTCTCGGAGCTGTCCTCGTATTTAACGGGGGAGACGATCGAAATTAACGGCGGCATGTTCATGCGATGAGGGATTGGATGAAGGTCAAATCGAAGTTGATATTCTATCCGTGGAGCGAACGTACAGTCGATGTCCTGAAGGCCGAGCTTGACCAGGTCATCGAACGGAAGCTGGATGTTCCTGTCGAGCCCGGCGGCTGGTGGCACCAATACGTGTGTCCCGAACATCATACGGAACTGATGTTTGATCCGCTGGAAGCCGATTGCAGCTCGTATCGTTGTCCCTATGGCTGCGAAGTGGAGGGGGAACCGTACAGGGGAGCTTGGCTGGTATTCAAGCATCAGGCTATGGCCCGATACGTTCTGCAATCTGCCGCCGTCTATGCCGGTACGGGAGAGCAGGTCTACGCCGATCTTGGAAAAAAGCTGATCGTCCGCTACGCGGAGC
>NZ_JBNDYG010000028.1:0-6780 GCF_049893405.1 Paenibacillus sp. Dod16 | reverse complement strand
TTTATCCTGTCCACCCGGATGCCCAGCCCTGGATGCTGAAAGGGCGCGCATTCCATCAGGCTTTAACCGAGGCCATCTGGGCAACGACCTTGCTTCGCGGTTATCTGCTTTTGGAGGATTTGCATGTGTCGTTTCACGAGGCTGAACGCCGGAAGATTGATCATTTCCTGCATATGCTCGAGAGCAGCATGACGGAATATCATCATATGTTGACCCAGGAGCGCGGAAATCCCGAGAACAACTATACCGCCTGGCTGATTGCCGCGCTGTTCAGTATCTATGCGGTACAAGGCGAAGCGGAGAAGCTGCGGCAGCTGGTTGTCAAGGAAGGCGGCCTGCGGCATCATCTCAGCATTGCCATCAGGCCGGATCAGCTTGAATTTGAAGGCAGCGTGTATTACCACGTATTCGTACTCCGTGCTTACCTGATTGCAGCGGAAATGGGAACCCGGGTTGGTGAAGAGCTTTTTTCCCTGAGGGGAGAGCAAGGTCAATCCATGCAGGGAATGCTGGCGGTACTGGTTCAATTATCAGACCAAAATGGCTCCCTGCCTGCACTTCACGACGGTCCTTATCGCAGGGCTCCCTATGCGCGAGAAATTGCCGAGATTTTGGAAATCGGTTTATCCGTATTTGGAGATAAGAGCTATCGGCGATTGCTAGACCATGTATATCGTCAACTGAATGGAGAAGCCGGTCGGGTCGGCATGCTGGAAGCACTGTTATACGGAATGGGCCATTGGGATGGGAGATACGGAATGGCTGCTTCTGCGGCAAAGGCTTCTCATAGGAAGACATCGGAAGGAGTATGGGAAGTCGGGGACGTCATCGAAGTACGAGTGACACGAGAAGTGCAAGGAGCAGGCGATGCAGAACATGCGAACCGAGCAGGTAATGAAACTGAAGGAAAGGAAGCAATGGAAGCAAGGGACAACGAAGGCAGAAACCAGAATGACTTGCCCGATCTGTCCGCTTCTTCCGTCTTTCTTCCTCACAGCGGATTTGCCCTGTTGGAGTCGAGCCATTCGAATGGGCTTCAGGCGTTGGTCGATTTTGGCCCTCATGGTGGATCACATGGTCACTTCGATAAACTGAATCTGATGATTCATGTCGGGAACCAGCCTCTATCGCCAGACCGTGGTACCGTACCGTACGGTTCAATCCTGAAGAAGGAATGGTATCCCCATACAGCCTGCCACAACACCGTCTCGGTTGGGCGACGTTCCCAGAATCCGACCGAAGGCAAATGCATTCGGTATGAATCCGGTTCGAATTTTACTTATCTTTGGGTGCGGTCCGATCAGGCTTATGAACAGGGCGTTCTGGACCGGCACCTGATATTGACGGATGACTGGCTTCTGGATTGGTTCGAAGTGGAATTGGAAGAGCCGGCAGCTGTGGATTGGTGGTTTCATTATGTTGGCCAAGGAGAGCTTAGCGGGCTTCCAAACGCTGATCAGGGCCATGTTGTAACGGATCTAGGAAACGAAGATGGATACGCATATGTAAAAGAAAGCTGCACCCACGTTTTGTCCCAGGATGGCTTGCAATTCAATCTCCATATTGCCAATGCATCAGGGCCGCTGGCGGTAGCTTCATTTATGGCCTTTGAGGGTATGGGATGCACACAGGTGGAGTCACCTGGAATTGCGAACGATCCGAGCCGAAGGATGGAGGGAATCCGGCTTCATCGGACAGATTCGCAAGCCCGCTTCATTGCCGTCTACCGTAGCGGTACGGAGCCGCTCTCATTGGAATGGATCGGGTCGGAGGATGGGCACTGGCTCAGCTTGTCCCATGGCAGGACCGCAAGAAGCTTCACGATGACCAACAACGGGTTGAAGGAGAGGGTACTCGATGAAAACCTTGTTTGAACCGAAAAGCGGATTGTTGTCCGTGCCATATCAACCGGATGCAGAGAGTAAGCTGCTTGAGAATCCTCCCCGTTTCACCTGGATGCCGGGACAGCTGGAGAACGACCGTTATATGCTGCAGATTTCGACCTCACCCTCGTATGAAACGGAAGCGACAACGACAATCGCACCGATTCCCTATAACTTATACACTCCGGATCACGCACTGGAGCCAGGTACTTATTATTGGCGCTATGCCTTGCTGACCGGGGAACAAGGGGAGGAAGCGACGGACGTTGCCCTTAACCGTTCTTCATGGAGCCAATCCCGGATGTTTCATGTTCCGGAGGGCCTCCCTGAGACTCCCCTGCCTGACCGTGGGGATCGCTATGAAC
Source organism: Paenibacillus sp. Dod16 (assembly GCF_049893405.1). Lineage (NCBI taxonomy): Bacteria > Bacillati > Bacillota > Bacilli > Caryophanales > Paenibacillaceae > Paenibacillus > Paenibacillus sp. Dod16. The sequence continues at coordinate 4,532 of NZ_JBNDYG010000028.1, read as the reverse complement.
GCACGCATACCGGGCATCCGCGGTTATGGCTGGATGAGAAGGGGGTTGCGGCGTTCCGTGAACATTTAAGACAGGATGATGATTACTGCGGCTGGCGCGCTTTTTACGAGAAATCGGTCATTCCGTGGCTGGATAAGCCGTTAATTCCCGAACCGGAACGTTATCCCGGCAATAAGCGTGTCGCGAAGCTGTGGAGAAAAATGTACATGGATTGCCAAGAAACGCTGTACGTTATCCGGCACTTAAGCGTGGCAGGCGTCATTTTGCAGGATGATGCTTTGATAGCCAAAGCGAAGACGTGGCTGCTTCACGCGGCTCGTTGGGATACGGAAGGTACAACGTCCAGGGATTATAACGATGAAGCTGCGTTTCGGATGGTTGGTGCACTCGCATGGGGATACGACTGGCTCCACGATTACCTCACCGCAGAGGAGATTGATCTCGTCAGGGGAGCTCTTCTGCGGCGTACGGAGCAGGTGGCCTTCCATGTGATGGAGCGTTCGAAAATCCATCATGTCCCCTATGACAGCCATGCTGTTCGTTCGTTGTCCTCCGTGCTTGTCCCAGCCTGCATTGCCATGCTGCATGAAGAGGTCGAGGCACAGACATGGCTGGATTACACGCTGGAATACTACGCCTGCCTCTATTCGCCTTGGGGCGGAGAAGATGGAGGCTGGGCCGAGGGGCCGCTCTATTGGACAACCGGTATGGCGTTTGTGATCGATGCGCTTAATCTCATTCGCAGCTACGTATCGATTGATTTCTTTAAACGGCCGTTCTTTGGGCGCACGGGCGATTTTCCGCTCTACTGCAGCAGCCCGGATACGATTCGGGCCAGCTTCGGAGACCAGTCCTATCTAGGCGAACCCGTTAGTCTGAAGACGGCTTTCAATATTCGCCAGTTTGCAGGCATTACAGGCAACGGATTATATCAGTGGTATTATGAACAAGTAGCCAAAGCGGATACGGACGCCGACACCAAGTTTTACAATTACGGCTGGTGGGATTTCCGATTTGACGATATGCTGTACCGGCATGATTACCCTCAAGTGGAGGCTGTTGCTCCTTCTGTTACCGTTCCGTTTTCTTCCTATAACGCTTCGGAAGCGAAGGAGGGAACCATCCAATCCGTCAAATGGTTCCGGGATATTGACTGGGTGGCGATGCATCACCGGATGGATGATCCGGATGAACATATCATGCTGCTGGCAAAGAGCAGCCGTTACGGCTCCATGAGCCACAGTCACGGTGACCAGAACGGATTCCTGCTGCACGCATTCGGCGAACCTCTCGCTATCGAGAGTGGATATTACATCGCTTTTGGAAGCACGATGCATATGAATTGGCGGAGGCAGACGCGTTCCACGAACAATATTCTCATCGATGGCCATGGGCAGTATGCGGGAAAAGATAAGGTGCTCTGCATCGAGGCCAGCGGGAAGGTCGAGCAAGTCGACGCGTCACCGGGTTACGGGTATACCCGCATGAACGCTACGCAGGCCTACCTGGAGAATGTCCCTTATCTTGAGCGGTATGTGCGCGAGATCTATTTTTTTGACGAATCATATTTTGTCATTGTGGATACGGTGGATCTTGCCAAGCCAGCCAGCATCGAGTGGCTGTTTCATACCCTAAACCGGATGAAGCTGTCGGGGCAGACGTTTCGGGTGTTGGGCAGCAAAGCGGAAATGGAAGGGCGATTCGTGTACAGTTCATCCGGCGACTTGTCGCTGAATCAGCATAATCAGTTCACCGATGTCGATCCCGAAGAAATCGATGGGCTGGATAACCAGTGGCATCTGCATGCTGAAACGAAATCTGCGGCAAGCCATCGCATCGCGACCCTCCTGGTTCCCATGAAGGCGGATGAGAGTAAATATGTCTCGTATTTCCTGGATGATCAGGACCATGGAGTTCATATCTATTTCACGAACGAAGATGGGAACACAAGAAAGGTCGAGGTGCCTAAGGCATATTAATCTTAGAGGTGCTGATTCGATTAAGAATATAGACTCAACTTCAGCGAAAGCAGCTGGATGTTGAGTCTTTTTTTATGCATATTCACAATGCTGATGGATACAGTTACCGTTCTCGTAGAGATCATGGGCCGGGATATAGTTCGCAAAGGATTGATTCTGAAATCAGGGTCTATAACAGTCTAGCCTGGGAAGGTGTCATGCCCTTATACTGTTTGTACAGCTTGGTAAAATAATTCGGGTTGCTGCAGCCGACGATGCCGGCAATCTCGGTGATGGTTAAAGTCCCTTCACGAAGCAGCTTCTCCGCTTCATTCATTCGGGTTAGATTGACGTAATCCACGAATGTGCGCCCTGTTAAACGCTTGAACATTTTGCAAAAATGAAACGGATTCAAACCGACCTCCGCCGCTGCGGCCTCAACCGACAATTTCTCGCCGATGTTGCTCTCGATGTGTTGAATGAGTGTTTTATAACGGTCCCGATTCGCAAAATACGGCTCGGCCGTCTTCTCCGTGAACGGTGCGGGCATGAATGTGCGCGCCAGCAGAACGAACAGGGTGTACAGCTTGGACTTGGTTATAAGCTCATAGGCTGGACGACGCGTTACAAGCTCTTCAATGACTTCATCCAGCAGCGGATAGCAGTCTGCGCTAGCTGGGTGGCTCTCGGCAGGCTTGACGGGGAAACGGAGCCGGCCTTCCATATAGGGAGCGACATAACGCGCATGAATCGGATCATGAAGGAAATCGTTAAAGAGGGATGCATTCACCACGACACAATCAAATCGTACGTCGTCATCTTCAAGAGCATATCCCACGTGAAGGCTGCCGCCGGGGATGATAATGACTTCCCCGGCCTTTACGTCATACGGAGTTGTATCAATATGGAATACCGCGTGTCCTTGGCGCATGCTAATGATCTCAAAGTGCTCATGCCAGTGGAGATACAGGATACAGTCTTTCATTTTGGCATGGGAGCAGAAGTTATGAAATACCTGCACGGGATAAGCTTTGTAGTCAAGTCTCGTATTCTCATGAAGCTCTCTTGGATTGGACAAGCGAATTCACCTCGAACCGCAAGATTAGAGTGGTAATGCACAAGGTTGTATAGAGAAAATGTTGAGTTCCGCCATTATAATGAAGTTGCTTCACTTACAATAAGCCAATATCGGAATGATGACAACGGGTTAGAAAAAAGATTTGTAAGCGGTTTACAACAATATGATGTATTCAGGGGGAGTTAGCAAGCATGACCACGACATTTAAAGTTGTGATAGCAGGATGCGGCAGTATGGCGAATACATGGGCGGAATATGCAAAAGGGCGTGAGGACGTTGAAATCGTGGGCCTTGTGGATATCCAGGAAAAGTTTGCACAGGCATTTGCCGATCGGCATGGGCTTTCTTGTCCCATCTATACAAATATTACGGAGGCTCTTACTTCAAGCGAAGCGAATATCGTATTTGATGTGACCATTCCCGCCAGCCACTATGGGATTAGCACGGCAGCGCTTAAGCATGGGTGCCATGTATTCAGCGAAAAACCGTTAGCGGAATCGATGACGGAATGCTTGGATATCGTGAAACTGGCCGAGTCTGTGGGCAGAACGCATGCCGTCATGCAAAACCGCCGATTTGACCCGCGAATTAGGGCGTTCAAGGATTTGATCGATAGCGGCGCGATTGGAAAACCCGGTTTCATTGGGGCGGATTTTTTTCTGGGCGCCCATTTCGGCGGGTTTCGGGACCTGATGGACAGTCCTTTGCTGCTCGACATGGCCATTCACACCTTCGACCAGGCCCGAATGATCAGCGGAGCCAATCCGGTATCCGTGTACTGTCAGGAGTTTAACCCGCCGGGGTCCTGGTATGCTGGTAACGCGATGGCGATATGCATCTATGTAATGTCGGACGGCTCCGTGTTCAATTACCGCGGTTCCTGGTGTGCCGAAGGTGCTCAGACCTCCTGGGAGGCCGCATGGCGCGTAACGGGAGAGAGAGGAACGGCAATCTGGGACGGTCATGATGAGATTTATGCGGAGTTCGTGGCGGAAGGGGATCAATCAGGAAATTTCATACGGAGGTATGAACGGACGGAAGGAACGCTGCCCGTCATGGAGAAGACCGGACATCATGGCTGCCTGGAACATATGTTTTATGCCCTCGAAGCCGGCATCAAGTCGGAGACGGATTGCAGCGACAACGTCTACAGCATGGCGATGGTGCTGGCTGCCTTGGAGAGTGCCAAGACGGGACAGAAAGTCATGATATCGGAGTTCATGAAGGGAACAAGTGAGTAGTTTCGGCGGCATTTTCATACAACTCTAGCCTTGGCTGGAGGATAGCTTGCACAGGAATGTGTTGTCTGGGGAACAAAAACATATAGGGTACAAGGAGCCGCGGGGATTGGTCATAACCCTGTCAAGTAGACAGTACAAAAAAGACATGATTTATGCTGCGACCGTTTCCCGGTATTCTACCGGGGAACGGTCGTTTAATTTTTTCTGGAATCGGTTCTGGTTATAGAACAGAATGTATTCATTCACTTGCTGTTC